>CAZITH010000133.1:0-3122 GCA_964542125.1 uncultured Gammaproteobacteria bacterium
TGGTTATTGAGAATCCTGAAGTAGTACAAATTACAATTCAGGGTCAAAAATAGTTTCAAATAAGTGGAGAATTGAAGACAGAATCTTCTACTGATGATATAAAAATGGTGATGGAGCAAACCGGCTGCTCTGAAGATGCTGCAAAAACAGCACTTCAAAAAGCTAATGGAGATATTGCTGAAGCAATTCTTCAATTATCCGAATGATTTTATGCAACGCGAAATAATTTTAATTGGTGCACTTTTTTTAATTATTCTTTTCTTAGTTAAGGCATCAGATTTATTTCGCTCAGCACCTCTTGAATCAGATGCAAGTAAATTTGTTTTAGAGGATTTAAAAAATAAATACCCAAATTCTGATGTTGGTATAATAACTATTCAAAAAAAACTTAATCGTGAAAATACTCCGTATTTTGAAGTAAAAGCTAAATTAGTTCAAAATCCACAAACACCTTGTCCTGAACTATCTCATATTTATTATAACTATCCTGAGCAGAATTTTGTTGCTCAACCAATTGAAGTTATTACTGCAAACTGTAAAGTTTGTACTGAAGGAATCTGTACAATTAATTTTCCTGAAGAAGCTATTATTGCTTCACATTCTAACTTTGAAGTTGATTCATTTATTAAATCAAATTCAGATTCAACTCATTCCGTCTCTGAAGGTGATTATTGGACAGTGACTTGGTATTCAAATAAAGCAAAATCAGGTTATATAGTTGATGTATTGAAAAATGGCACAATAAAAAGAATCCAAAAATCTACGGTCTAGGCTGAAACATTTCTTGAAGTATTTATACATTTCTATTTATTATTAAATTCAAGGTGAAATTATGGGAGAAAATAATACTTTAATCTTTATAGGAATAATTATGCTTATGTTATTAAGTAGCGGAATAACCTACTTAATTGCAAAAAATCAAAATATTGAACTAACTACCTAAATTTTCCTTAGTTTTTGTACACTACGCCTAGTGTTTTCAGAATGTTTTTTTGTTTTGGCTCTAGCGGAACATATAGATCCCACTCATGCTTACTTGTTTCATCCTCTAATTTTACCTTGTAGCCATGTTTAAGAGAATCAAGTGCATCACTAGCAGATACTTTCAATTTTATTAATTTGTAATTCATCAGAGCCAAAATTGCATAAGCCAGATAACAAACCATCATGTGCCCTTTTACATGCCCTTCAAGCCAAACACGAATAGGTCTTAGATTCAACACTCCTTTCATGTGTTTAAATGCCCTTTCAATAATCTCCTTATTATAATATTTTTTTACAACTTCTTTTGTCTCATTTTTAGTATTGTGGAATATTAAAGAGTAGCCTATGTCAAAAGGAACGTCTTCGCCTTTTCTAAGACGCATGTCCTTTTTGACTACTTCAAGAGCAGGATTATAAACGATAATAAGTTTTCCTTTCAGGTAATCAAAAGCCTGAGCAAAAACAGTCGTATTTTCCAATTCAATCATGTTTTGTGCACAATAAATTTCATCCCGTTTGACCTTAGCTATGAATTCATCACACAAGACAGCAGTTTTTTTCACTCCAGCAATTATTTCCATCTCTAAACTAAGGATCATTTTCAGATTTTCAAACGAGGTCATTCCCCTATCAACAATCACAGAATTAAGCCCCCTCTTTTTAATTTCAAGACTCATATCTTTGAAAATCTGGATGTTTGAAAGGTTGCCTTGATATTTCTTGAAAAAGATGGGAAACCCATTGTTGAAAGATGCAGCCAGCCCAATTTGAATTAACTGCTTTATTTTTCCATCTTTCCCACGTCTGCGTTTTACATTCTGACTTGATCCTTCAAAATAGGTATCAGTAACGTCTATAACGGCAGATGTTTTTTCATCTTCGTATTTCTGAAAAACTTGACACATCTTAGAATTTACTTTCTCAAAATCTTCTTCTGTCATTTCAGATAGAGATTCATAAAGTTCTTTTGTTGAAATTTGTTTAAGACCAATCACATCTGGTATTTCAGTAAACCTCATCCAATCTTCAAGTTTACTAAGACTTCTATTTTCTAACAACTGAGAATAAACTAATGACAAAAAATGTTTATTTTCAATGCCTGATACTTTTAGTTCATCAGCAATCTTCTCTATTGCTAGAATGTCAAGGCTTCTTTTTACTCCTTTGATTTTGATTTTCTCACTATTGACTTTCTTTATCGTCTTTCCTCCAACTTCTTTGCCCAAATAACGAATGTGTTTTTGCACTATTTTTCCATTTTCACGCCTGTTCTCAACTTCAGCCAGATAAATAGACTTTCCTCGTTTTATCTTACGTATTAATGTCATAGTGTATACTATGTACACTACAATTTATAATACTTCTGTCGGTAGTGTACAAAATTTAATTAAAAGTTAGGTAATTTACCAAATATGCCAAAAATTCGATCAAATATTTCTATGAATTCACTATCTTGATCTGAGCTTCTCTTTTGTTTAGGGAGTTTAGTTACTACCTGATCGACAACCTTCATGTAATATCTTTGTTGCAAAAAATATTTAAATATGGTTGATTTTTATCTATTTGCCGCTTGTTCAAGTGTTCTAAATAACTTCATAAATCCTTCTGTTGTTTCCATTATTTTTTCAAATGCAAAAGCTGCTCCGCAATCATTTGTTTGGATTCCAGTAATATTACGAAGTCCTGTTTCAGCACGCAAATCATCTCCGTTTCGAGTTACTGTTATTGATTTTGTGTTTAGCGGAATCTGGCGTTGGTTTTCAAATACTGCAAATGTTTTTCCTTGATATTCAAATATAGGAACACCTAATTCTTTAGCATTTTTAACTTCCGCAATATATCGAGTTGATTTATTTGGCATGTGTTTTGCAAATTCTTCTGGGGCCGCATAAATATTTATGTATTCATATCTATTGCGTAATATCGAATTCGCCTCTCCATTTACAACTGGTCTAAATGATTCTCCCTTGTGCGACCCTGGAATAACTGCAACTCCATTTTGCTTTATTTGACCAATAAGATTAGCAGAATTATCGTATGGAAGACCATGTGGTTCACCTTCGTGTTTTTGGAATAGCTCAAGGATTTTCTTTTGATAATCTGGTTTGCTTCCAACATCTCGCAACCATCGCTGCACT
>CAZITH010000134.1:0-1516 GCA_964542125.1 uncultured Gammaproteobacteria bacterium
ATTAGTTATTAGTTATTAGTTATTAGTTATTAGTTATTAGTTATTAGTTATTAGTAGCTCTTTTACTAATTTTCCTAATGCACCATTAATAAAAGCGGGAGAATTTTCTCCCCCAAACTCTTTTGCAAGTTCTATAGCTTCATCTATGTAAACTTTTTCAGGAGCCTGTCTTTCCATAGTAAGCTCATACACAGCTAAACGCAAGACAGAAAGATCTACTTTATGTATTTTATCCAGAGGAAATTCAGGAGCAATTTTTTCAATTTGTGAATCAATTTGGGAAAGGTTATTTAGAATAGGTTGAATCAGGGGATCTACCTGGGAGTCTTGAAATGTATAGGCAAATAATTTTTGCACTATCTGCTGTCTTTTTTGATGCCTGGGGTCGTTAACTGTTTTCATGAACAATACGTGTATATTGTTCGAGCAACGCGAGAACTTCTCACACTGTTTGAAAAATATACAGAACTTATATTACCTTTGCACCTTTATAGTAGCCGCATGCGCTGCAGGCTACATGAGGACTGGAAGGTGTCCCACAATTTTTGCAAAGGACTACGGTAGGCGCATCAAATGAAATAGATGCACGTCTTTTTCCTTGGCGCTGTCTAGAATGGCGCTTTTTTGGTTCGTGTGGCATAGGAATATATTATACTTGAAGCTGGCATTTTCTGCAAGCCTAACTTGACTGAAGACAACCAATACTGTACTATAAGACACTTATGACAGTGGAACAAGACTATAGACTCGCAAAAAAAGCTGCAAGAGAGCTTCCTAGAACTCAGTCTGCTTATAAAAACCTGACACAAACCGCTTCTAGTCTCCAAAGAGAAGACTTTTCCACATTCAAACATTTCAATCCTTTTATTTCCAAAAAAGATGGGACAAGAAGAGCTTTTTATGACGTAAGACAAAGAGCTGCTGGAACCATTCAGCGAATAAAAGAAGTTTCAATGCCTCACGTGCAGGAACGTGAAAAACTACTGAGAGAGCTTATTGAAGCAGGCAGAGAGGCTTCAGCAAGGGAAATTTTAACAGTGGAACGTGAAGAAAAAGGAGTTACAAAAAAGCAAATTGCTGACAGACTAGGAATTGCAAGAACTGGTGTTGTGCATGTAGAACAAGGTGTGCGCCCGGTAAATTTGACTTATTTACAAGCATATGCAGAAGAATTAGGGTTAGATTCTGAACTAGTGGACCTGTTAAAAAGAAAAATTGAAGAAGAAAAAGAGCAAAGAAGAGTTAATACTATTAAAAAAAGGAATATTCCACTGCCGGAAAACGCTACATTTGGAGATACACTAAGACATTTAAGAACAGCCTTAGGTTTGTCTTTAAAGGATATAGCAGCTGAAACAGGACTTACTATATCTGCACTTGCACAAATTGAAAGAAATGGAACAGAAATGAAGGAGGATACTGTCTGGGTTATGCTTCTTAAAATAAAATCCTTTCAATTCCCGTCAGAAGTTTTACCTCTCTGGTATACAGCTCCCCAAAACCAATCAGAATACCT
>CAZITH010000134.1:1616-3077 GCA_964542125.1 uncultured Gammaproteobacteria bacterium
ATTTTTTCAGCATCCTTTTTTGTTTTTAATATGAGTTCATGGTCTGAAAATGAGGCTATCTTTAATTTATGGGAACCATGCTGCTCTGTTCCGTACATATCTCCTGGACCTCTGAGTTTTAAATCTAGTTCTGCCAGTTCTGCCCCCACGTACATAGTTTCCAAAGCCCTGAGCCTTTCTCTGGTTTTGTCAGATGTTGCCTCAGTGTATAAGAGACAAAAGGATTCGCGCTGTCTTCTTCCTACACGTCCTCTTAGCTGATGCAGTTGGGATAATCCAAACCGCTCGGCTGCTTCTATTACCATAATAGTGGCATTAGGAATATCTATTCCTACCTCCACTACTGGGGTTGCAACTAGCACATCAATTCTCCCTTCTGCAAAACCTTCTAGAATTTCGTTTTTTTCTTTTGCTTTTAGTCTTCCGTGTAAAAGCCCCACTTTAAAGTCCTTAAATATTTCGCTAGATAACGTTTCAAACTCTTTAACCGCTGCTTTTACTGTGGTTGCGGATTCTGACTCCTCTATGAAAGGGCAGATAATAAAGACCTGGTTTCTTTTTCCATTTTCATCTTTCTCGAGTATTTTTTTCTTAATCCACTCATATCCTGACTCCCTCTTTTCATTAGGAACCAGCCAGGTTTTTACCCTCACACGTCCTGCCGGCATTTCATCCAGCATGGAAAGTGCCAGATCCCCATATAACGTTAAAAATACAGTTCTGGGTATAGGTGTTGCTGTCATAGTTAAAAAGTGCGGCGTTCCAGATTTAGATCTTAAAACTGAGCGCTGTTCTACCCCAAACCTCTGCTGTTCATCTATAACCACTAACCCTACATTCTCAAAACTTGTTTTAGAATTCAAAAGGGCGTGTGTTCCTATATAAATATCAAACGGTTTTTCCCCTTCTTTGGATTTTTTGTTTCCCGTTATAAATCCCACAGAAATTCCCAGAGGATTTAAAAGCTTTTCTACGGTTTCAAAATGCTGTGTTGCTAAAATTTCCGTGGGGGCCATTAAAATTCCCTGATATCCATTTAAAAATGCGGTGTATAAAGCTACTGCCGCAACCACAGTTTTTCCAGATCCCACATCTCCTTCTAAGAGTCTGTTCATGGGGGTACTAGATGCAAGATCAGCAAAGATATCATCTAATGCTTTTATTTGTGCACGGGTTAAAGTAAACGGGAGTTTTTCAAAAAACTGGTTTATTTTTTCCTGGTGTTTTATGATATGAAATTCTGGTGCGCCTTTTTTTTCTTCCCATAAAGTGCGTCTTACCATTGCAGAAAGCTGAACTAAAAACAGTTCTTCATAGGAAAGCCGTTTTATGGAAGCTTCTATGTCCTGAAAATTATCTGGAAAATGAACTTTATTTATTGACGCGGTAAGTTCTAGCAAGTGGTTAGATAACAGTAGTGTTTCAGGGAGGAATTCCGGAAGTTTCACATGCTGGGTTTTT
>CAZITH010000135.1:0-3038 GCA_964542125.1 uncultured Gammaproteobacteria bacterium
ACTCCAATTATATTGTCCTGCTTTTGAATAGCATTTTGAATAAGTAATAGAATAGAAACTATTTTCTTCTGAGTGGATAATGCGGGTAATGATACTTTCAGTGACTTTAAGTTATCCCTTGTTATTCCCTTAATTGTTGCACCTCTTTTATAGCTTTCAATCTCGTTTTGGATTAATGAAGTCTTCACCTGATAAACTAGAAACTCGGGCATAACTCTAGATTTATCTACTATTATTCCTGCTAAGTCCTGGTTTATAGCTAGGTCTATTTTATTTATTGCCGCTTTACCAACACCAACACGGGTAGCAAATATTATATTATCTTGCGGGATTAAATGAGTAGCACTCTCCCTTAATGCGTTTTCTGAAATAAGTTTCTCTCCTGAAAAGAGATACATATCACTATTAAGCCATTTAGAAGTTATCCACGGAATATTCCCTTGCCAATAGCTATTATTTTTAGTTGATGGAGTTCCTCCACCCAACATTTCTACTGTCAAGTCTCCGATTGTTGCAGTATTCCAATTATTCATAACCTAACTTTCCAAGAACTTTCCATAATTCCTTATCAATCTCTTTAGCTTCTGTCTCTAGCGTCCTTAGTTCCTCAACTAGCTCCCCTACTGGTCTATATTCTTCAATACCCCCTACATGGATATAGCGACTTGGGGATATGTTGTAGTCATTTTCTTTTGCTTGCTCATTTGTAATGAACTTGGAAAATCCGTCAACTTCTTTAAAATTACTATATGTTGAAGCAATTTTTTCTATTCCATCGTCTGAAATATAATTTTTGGGGTCTCCTTTTATATACTCTTTTGCAGCATTCAATAAAAATATTTTTCCGTTATACTTTTTGTTTTTGTTAAGAAAAACTATAATCCCTGGGGCTGAAGTGTTATAAAAAAGATTATCAGGTAAATAAATCACTCCCTCAACTAAGTCATTGTCAATAAAATATGCTCTCGCATCTTTTTCTTTATTTGTATTTGCATTGCCTGAACCACGTGAAGCTCCTCCCGTATCAAGAACTGTTGCAGACCTTCCATTGATTTTTAAACTTGCATAAATATGCTGTATCCACGCCCAATCAGCATTACCTCCTGGACTTTTTTGAAATCTATTGTATGGGTCATTAATGAAATACTCATCAGTCATATATGGAAGCTCATCTCTCCCTTGGTTCCACATCGGATTTGCTACAACTCGGTCAAATTGCTTTATTCTTCCATGTTCTATGAACTTCGGAGACTTCATAGTGTCCCCTATTTCTATATCTCCATCCATGTCATGAACAATCATATTCATCTTTGCCATAGCCCAGGTATCAGATATATATTCTTGTCCAAATAACTTTAGCGGAGCTGTTTTTTTATCTCTTGGTGTTGTCCTATCTAATTCTTCCTGAAAGCTGATAAGAAGCCCTGCACTTCCACAAGTGGGGTCATATACTTCCATACCTGGCTCAGGTGTCATAATCCGTGCCATGATTACCCCCACTTCTTTGGGAGTATAAAACTCTCCCGCACTTTTACCACTGTTCTCAGCAAACTTTCTGATGAGGTATTCGTAGCTTCTACCGATAATATCGGGTTCTACATCTTTTAAGCCTAATCTTTTCTCACTAATACGCTCAATAAGGTTAGATAATCTATCATCATCTATGTCTCTTTGTCCGTGAGTTGTTGCATTAAAATCTACTCGGTCAATAATTCCTGAGAGTGCAGGATTTTCTCTAGCTACATCTCTCAAAGCAGTTGTTAACTGCTCACCAATTTTATTAGAAAGTTTTCTGATAACAGTCCAAATCTCTTCACTCTCCAAGTTTGCAGGTTTAAAAGGAAGATAGAAACGTACAAGCTTCCTGTCTTTTTCAACTAAGGCAAAAGCCTTTGTGCGATTACCTACGTTGGAAGCAATACGGTTAATTTCATCATCATATACATCACAGAGTCTTTTGAGGAAAATGAGGGGTAAAATAAAATCCTTATATTTTGGAGCGTCTTTTGCACCTCGTATAGAACATGCAGCGTCCCAAATCCAACTCTCAAGGGTCTTAGTCTGATTATTCTTGCTCATATTAATTTTAATGCAATAAATTACTCATTGAATTATATCAATTTGAAGCTGTTTATACTACACACTTGAGATAGATTTAGATTTGTATCTACATCTGAACAAGTCCCCTGCTTCACTCCCCGCTAGGTCACCATTGGGACTCCTAGACAGTTTTTTATGCCGCTACCAGCCCATAGACGGTACAGGCGTGCAATCATTACACACGGGGTAAAAAATGAGGCTAAATATTCTGAGGAGTTGCTTTTTCTATCTGTCCTAAACGATTTCTTGCAATAATTTCTCGGGCTTTTTTAGGTGTTGGGAGTTTTATTTTGGAGCTAAAAGGGATGAAATGTTGGGTTGTGTTCTGACCATCCCTACAGATAAATTCATACGTCAGAATTATATCAAAAGTTTTATAAATCTTTGGATTTAATAACTTTAAGAAGGTGCGTTTTTTCCCACCTAAGCTCTTTTGTAACTTCTTCATCGCTCTCCGTTGCCGCCCTTACTGCTTTTATCGCATACCACGATGCGCCCATAGCGTGGGTTTTAACGTGCGCTGTGGCCGCGGCCTGACCACATGCTCTTGCTGCAAAACGGACAGCACTTTTTTCCGGCGCTATTCTTGCAGCTGCATGGGCATTAAGAGAAACACCTCTCACTTCTTTCATTTTTGTAACTCCTGTTTTTATCCATCCTCTTAGATATTCGAGAGCTTCACGTGGACGTTTGTCGGCAGGAAATTGTTTTTCAAAAATGGGCAGAACCCTTTCAGCAACATCTGCAGCCCATATTGCCAAGGTTTTTTGATCACATCCTTTTGTAAGTTTTGAAAGTTCTTCGTCCATTTGAAAGTTTTTTATATTATAACTCCCGCAAGAAATGCTATTATTGAAAAATGCAGCAAGAGGAAGATTATTTTTTTAAGAGATATTTTATCCCTTTCACAACAAAAAAAGCAGTAGTTTTCATCGTAA
>CAZITH010000136.1:0-2981 GCA_964542125.1 uncultured Gammaproteobacteria bacterium
CTATTCCAATTCAGTCCACTGATTTAGATTTAGAAAAATGGCAAGATTTTATGGATAATGCAAAAAAACACAAAATCATTCCTATTTTGAGGCTTGCTACACAGCCCAATCCATTTTCCACAAGTGTGTGGAGAAAACCAAATGAGTATGACATTATAGATTTTTCAAATTTTCTCTCATCTTTATCATGGCCTACTAAAAACAAATATGTCATATTATTTAATGAGGTAAATAGATCTGATGAGTGGGGCGGAGAAATACCTAACCCAGAAGAGTACTCTAAAATAGTTTCTTTTGCATATGATACGTTTAAGAAGAAGGATCCTAATTTTTACATTATTCTGTCCGGAATGGATGACGCAGCGCCTAATGATTACAAAAAATATATAAATGGGTTTACATATCTAGAAAACCTTACTTCATTTAACATTCAGGAAAAAATAGATGGTTTTTCCAGCCACTCATATCCTAACCCTGGGTTTTCTTCATATCCGTCAGATACAAAAAAGCTTGGTGTTGCAAGTTATAAATATGAGTATGATCTGCTAAACAGTAATTCTGGTAAAAAAATTCCTGTTTTTATTACTGAAACAGGGTGGGGTAGTAAAAGTCTGCCTGATTCTGTGGTGTCTAAGTACTTTCAGATGACGTTTTCGCAAATTTGGGACAAGGA
Organism: uncultured Gammaproteobacteria bacterium; assembly: GCA_964542125.1. Lineage (GTDB taxonomy): Bacteria > Patescibacteriota > Microgenomatia > Levybacterales > GWA1-39-11 > JAGORM01. The sequence goes on from CAZITH010000136.1 coordinate 674, forward strand.
CAAGGATAAAATAGTTGCAATTACCCCGTTTTTACTTACCGCCACGGGTCCGTTTGATGCGTTTTCTCTTATCACAAATGGAAAAGAAAAGCTGTCCTACAAAGGAATTTTCGATTTAATTAAGCCTAAAGGTGATCCGGAGATTGAAAAAACCCCCAATCAGCCAGAGGTAAAGTCAACTGTAACACGCGTTGCAAGTTTTTCAGCAAAAAATGACAAGAAAGAAAGCATAGCACAGATAATAATAGGCATGTATTTTAAAAAAATATTTGGGTTTTCATGTGGTACAATATCTTCCCAATGTTAGAAAACTTTTTTACTAAGAAAAAACCTCAAACAGTAAAACGAAGAAAAGTTTCTAAGGTTAAAAAGCTTGAATGGCATACTGATTATGAGCTAACAGAACGTGTAAGAAATCTAGTTTCCTCAATAGAATTTGAACACATCCCAACGCATAGAATTTTTTGTTTCAGAACAGAAGGTTCTAAATCTAGGTCGTATGCTAGAATTTGGGCGTTTCCCAAAATTTTTCAAACAGTTTTAGATATAGAGCCAGCGTACGTAATAGAGGTATTAAATAAATACTACAATAGGCTTTCTTATGAAGAGCAAACAAAGGTTTTAATTCATGAGCTTCTGCATATTCCTAGAAATTTTTCAGGTTCACTGCTGCCCCATGCATATGGGAACAAAAGGATTGATAAAGAAGTAGAGAAAATTTACAAAGAATTACAATCTAAATAAGTATGATTTATATATTTCACGGTGACAACGTTCTGTCTGCAAGAAATAGATTGCTTGAGGCTGTGTCAGGTTATCCGCACGTTACCACATTAGATGCAGACAAGATAACTATCTCAGATTTATCCCAAAACCTGCACGTCTCTGATTTGTTTATGGAAAAAAAATGTGTAGTTATAGAAAAAATAGGAAAACTTCCCAAAAAAGAGCTTGAATATTTGGAAAACCTTTTAAGGGTACAAAAAAACCTACCTGACATTATTTTTTTTAATTCTACTGAACTGTCTAAAACCTTTTTATCAAAGTTTACTTCCGCAAAGGTAGAGGTGTTCACGTTTCCAAAGTTGTTTTTTACGTTCCTAGATTCTCTTACTCCTAAAAATTTTTTTAGAGAGCTAGATCTTTTACTAAAAATGGAAAACATTGAATCTGAGCAAATCTTTTATGCCCTGATTAAAAGAGTGCGAACACTTTTAGCCATTAAAACCAGCGCTGGAATTGATGAGGTTTCTAAAATGAGTCCGTGGCAAAAAGATAAAATAATTTGTCAAGCAAGGCTTTGGAATGAAAACGAGTTAATTCTTTTTTACAAAAAACTACTTGATATAGAGAAAAAAGTTAAGAGCAGCCAGCTTCCCTTTCCGCTGAAACATCAGCTTGACTTTTTGCTTTCTGCAGAGTTACACTAAGAGGCGTTATGAGCGTTCCAGACCACATTTTCAAAGGTTACGATATCCGAGGAATTTACCCCACAGACTATAACGAAGAAAACATAATACCTATCACCAAAGCTGTCTATACATTCTTAAGACGCGGAAAAAAAGAGGGAGAACGCCTTACAGTAGTTGTAGGTACAGATATGCGCACTTCTTCACCGTCGCTTACAAAAACAGCAATTGACACACTGGTTTCTATGGGAGCACACGTAATAGATATAGGAATGGTTTCAACTCCTACATTTTACTTTGCAGTTTCTCACTATGGATACGAGGCAGGTTTTCAGGTTACAGCGTCCCATAACCCCAAAGAGTGGAATGGTATGAAAATAGTAAAAAACAGTCCAGAAGGCCTTATAAAAATAGGTAAATCAGGAGGGCTTATGGATATTAAAGATATGGCAATTTCAGGAAATTTTGATTCTCCTATGGAGGGCGGGGACGTTGAGAAAAAGACAGGGATTCTGGAAGATGAAGTAGAAAATACATTAAAAATAGTGGGAAACCCAGAGGTGAATAAATATAAGATAGTGGCAGATACCGCAAATGCTATGGGCGCTCAGTATGTGGGAGCGTTATTTGATAAAATTCCTGCTGATTTAGTGAAGATGAATTTTGAGTTTGATGGGACATTTCCCGCTCATCAGCCTGATCCTTTGCAGCCGGAAACATTAGTAGATCTACAGAAAAAAGTGGTTGAGGTACAAGCTGATTTAGGACTTGCTCCAGACGGGGATGGAGATATACTCTTTTTTATAGATGAAAAAGGGAAAATTGTTCCGCCTACTATTATTACCTCTATAATTGCAGATGATTTACTAAAACGTTACCCAGGGGACACAATATTAGTA
>CAZITH010000137.1:0-2966 GCA_964542125.1 uncultured Gammaproteobacteria bacterium
AGAGTTTATTCTGAGAATTGGTAGCCTCTTCCTTTAATGCTGGTAATGTGAGTGGGGTTGTTAGGGTCTTCCTCAATTTTTTTTCTGACGCGGTAAATTATCTGGTCCAGCGCCTGGTCTGTTACGCCTTCTCTGGTTTGAGAATCTGTCCAGACGGAAGATATTATCTCATCCTTCTCACAAACCCTGCCTTTATTCTGTATTAAAAACCGTAAGAGTTTAAATTCAGAAGATGAAAGTTTATTAGTCAACTTATCTTTCCCTTGAGAGATCTCATTTGTAGAAGAGTCATATGCTATTTTTTCAGCAGAAGGTTTAGGAAAATCTGAGAGTTTTTCTTCAAACAGAGTGATTTGAATTTTTCCTTTTTGAGTGAGACCTATTTTTTCTAGGTATTCTTCAGAAGACGACTTTTTAAATAAATCCAGCTGCTCCTGAGGTAAAAGTGCATCCCAAATTTCAAAAAGGGATGCTTTTATGGTGCTTTTTGAAAGAAGAAAAGAAGACAAATCTTTAGGGAATGTTTCTTCTGAGAGGATACTCTCAAAGCTAGTTCTTAAAAGTTTTCCGTGTCCTCCTGTTATTTTTAATATTTCTGCTTTCTCTTTTTCAGAAACAGTTTTTCCTGAAACTTTTTCTAAATAAGAAATTCTAAAGTCATTAGCAAAAGGATCCGAAAGAGAGAGAAAAATTGTGTTTCCCGCAATAAACTCATAAAACTCTGAGAGAAGTGAGGGTTCTAAAATATCCTCAAGCGGCCTGTTAAGCGCAAACACACAGGAGAATCTATACTTTGCTCTGTTTCTTAAAATCTTTAAATCCAGAAAAAATTGGGAGATAACGTGCGGGACATACGTGTCAAATCTGTCAAACAAAAATACAACAGTCAGCTCTTTTTCAATACATAAATAATCTATGGTTTTTTTAAGCGCTTGAGACAAAATAAGCTCGTCCTGAAAAGAAAGCGCTTCTTTTAAAAACGCGTTTACAGTCTCTGTTTCTTTTTCCATTTTGCGCTCTGAAAGAGAGTAAGAAAGAGAGATCATAATAAACTTTAAGATGTCTAAAAGACTTCTTTCCTGGACTTCTGAAAGGTCCATGTACACAAAATGAAACCATTTATAGTCTGGGCCCAAGTGCTTGAGCCTTACAGAATTACTGTAAGAAAGAAGCCTTAAAAAGTTACTTTTTCCTACTCCTGGAAGTGCTAAAACCTGGGCGGAAGCCCCCTTTTTAATATAAGAAATAAGCTCAGAAACCTCTTTCTCCCGGGTCTCTTCAGGATACAAGGATTCAAAGTGTGTATGGTCAGAGGTGGGACTCATGTGTACCTATTGTAAGGCGTTTATAAGGTTGATATCAAGTTTAAAAGGCCTTTTGAGGCTAAAATGTGCGTATATGAATGAGCAGCTACGTGCAGGTGGAGAATTGACAGGAAGGGGCGTATCTTCTAGACTAAATGAAGCTCCCTTTTCAAACAGGGGAAATTTTGCTATGCCTGAATCACATTCACCAGAACAACCACAAGGAAATGCCGTCCGCGGTCAAGAAAGAACGCAAGATACTAATAGGGTAGGAAGAGAGAGTTTATCTAGTGAGATCAGAAGGATGGTTCAAGAAAGAATCGCGAATGGAGAAGATCAAGATGTTGCTGAAGGAAGAGCTGTTTTAAGAATGTTTGGAGAAAGAGGAATGTCTGAGAACAGGGGGTTAAACAATAGAACAGGTGAGTTTCCAGTTATAGCAGGAGGTGCTGATGTTCCAGAGAATGAAGGGTGGGAGCCAGGAGAAGAGAGAAGGGGTTTAGGAAGAATAGATAGTCCGGAAGGTTTGGGTCTCCAATTTAATAACATAGTCAGTCTTATAAATAGAGACATCAGTAGGGAAGTTATAAAAGAGGGGGACGAAGAAAGTCTCGAAGTATTGCGTGGGTACAGAAAACTACTGAATGAACAGCTTGTGGGATTACCTGATAGCCAGATGGCATACGGCGTGCTGGATCAGCTGGATCAAGTGGAAAAAACACTTGTTCAGCATGTGGTAGAAAACGGGAGAGGAAGCGCAAGAGATAAAGCGCAGTATAGACTTATGTTTGCGTCTGGACAGTTTGAGAGAGAGTACAAAGATATAGAAGATGCGTTAAGAAATCATGTGCCCTTAGACCAGATTGATCCAGGTAGACTTGCTGATTATAAAAGAGAAAAACAACATTTAGTAACAGAGATAATTGAGCAGATAGAGGATCAAGATACGCCATCTATTGAGGCTCAGCGTTTTCCTCCGTATCTTTTAGAAGCAGCTTTAAAATTTAGAGAAACGCGGGAATTTCTTATTAACGAAATTATTTTCAAACCGTACGATGACGTAACTGAGCAGGGACATTATGAGATTAACTTCTTTGCTTCCGGTAATTTAGATGAGTTGTTAGCGGTTATGTCTAGATTAGCGAAGCGTTCACCAGAGGATAAAAAATTATATCAAGACTACAAAGGAATTAAGACAACTGCAAGAAATTTCTGGGAAATGAATAGAGGATTATGGACAGGAACCTTAGAAAACTTTTCAAGAATTGCAGAAGAGATGAATTATGAGCAGTTTGACCTCATGAAGGATTTGCCAGGTGTAGGGACAGTCATGAGGTTATATGACCAAAAATTATATGAGGAACTGGGGAAAAGCGGGAGAATTACTGCAGAAGGTTTTGAGAGGGTTAAGAAAGCTGTGGAGAGAAGTTTTAGGTCTTTAAATGCTGGAGGCGTTTTGAAGAGCGAGTATTATGATGAGCGCGATGGAGATGAAGAAACAAGAAAAAAGTTTGAAGAATGGGAGATAAATAGGGCATTAAGCATAGGACGGGTCTATCACAATATTACGTTTAGGTCTTCTGAGGTGATTGCGTTGAGCCAAATAAATAAAGCCGGAGGCGGGGACGCATATACGTCATTTCCTTTTGAAAATGCCGTAAG
>CAZITH010000138.1:0-2964 GCA_964542125.1 uncultured Gammaproteobacteria bacterium
TACTTGAACCCTCAATTACAATTCCTGGAGTAATTCCGTTAGTTGAAAATTCAGGTTTGTTGTGAAGAATATAAAACTTTGAATGGTTTGCTTGGGCTGTTTTCTTAATCTGCAAGCTACCGTCCTTAATTTTATCTAAAAAGATCTCGAAAGCTTTTTGAGATTCGTCATTATCAAAAAAGTCTGTATCGTTAAAAATCCTTGAAAAGTTCTCAATGTAATCATCCTTTGCAATAGAGCGAGAAGATGTCTTTGTATCTGTTGTATATGAGTCTAGGTTTAAATCTTTGAGTGTTGATACTTTATCAATAATTTTCTTATCAATATCCATTCCAACCAAGATTCTAATTTGTTTATCTTTTAGTTCATTATGTAAATCTCGAAAACCAGAGAAGTAAAAATATCCAACCAAAGCATCTACCTTATCGCAATTAGGCAAAATGCTCTTTAAGTTTGACGAAAGCGTATTATCACCGGTGTTTGTTATTGATGACGACATATTATTTTAAAAGTTCGTTAGTTGAAACACCTAACGCCTTGGCTAAGCTAGTAATGGTTGAAAGAGTTGGATTATTTTTTCCATTCTCGATATTACTCACAAAAGATCGATCAACACTCAACATACGAGCGAGTTCTATTTGGCTAATATCTTTTTTGATCCTAAGTTTTTTGAGATTTTCTCCCAACTTTTTGGCATCATCTTTCATACAAAGATTATAGCATAGCTTGTTGTAATATAAAACAACAAAACCTCTTAAATTTAAGAGGTTTTTGTTTGTAAACTAGCTATCTTTGAGCTATCTCAAATTGGCTGCCGATCAGGGCTCTCCCTCGAATTTCAATATGTCAGTCACATATTGAAATTCTGGGCACCGGTTTTGGCTTCAATTTTTACTAAAATTTCAAGGCCAAAACCGTTCGAGTCCCGATCTAGGCTGGTAATGATGCTTTGCGCGGATGACGTTTAGCCATCCTTGCAAATCATTACTGGCCGACTCGAGCTAGAACCGTGGTTAGCCAAGCCCTGCTTGGTCCGTTTGGTTTCCTTTTAGCTTACCAAACGACGCGTCTCGTACAATTTAAACAGCGGCACAAAATGGCCTTCTTTAAAATGTAATCATTCATGATCAACTTTCAAGGAATTCTTTAATTATCTTGAAATTATCTAGCGTGTCCTGGTCCAGGTTTTCAGGATTAAACTGGTCGAGGAATGACTTAGCAAATATGAACTTCCCAACTTGTTCTACATTTTCAACCTTTGATTTTGTCGAATCGTAAGTTTTCCCAAAAGTTGCAAGAACGGAACCAATTACACTTTCTGAGAGATATGTTTCAATACCGTCTCGCCCAGTAGGCTTGAGGGCAACTTTTTGGAATTCAGTAGAATCTTGATCGTTAAAGAAGTTTTTCTTTAACTTGTTAAATGCAGTTGTGCCTTGTCTGTCATCATCGAAGAGAGTTTTAACAGGCACTCCCCATGCCAATAGTATTCCAAAAATATTCGGAATCTGATCTACGCCTGACGAAGGAACGATTACATAATCAGTCCCGAGCGCCGCCTTTACGATATAGTACTCAGTTATCCCTTCAACAATGAGAGTCTTTTTATTTTGAAAGGGATCAGTGATCGTGACCATTCCTAGAGCCGAGCGTATTGGCGCCAGAGCATCCCGCGAGCCTTGCGAAGAGACCATTGCTGACACCGTCTTGAATACAGAACCGGTTTCAGCAGTTCGTTCAACCAACAGCAGTCTTGAAAAATCAATCTGATCTTTCCCAAGCAAAATAGGTTGATGAGTACTGTAAATAATCTGGATCTTAGAACTTGTAGCAAGCTCCTCAAGTACGTCCTTGACGTCTTGTTGGGCTACTTCGTGCAGACCTTGACCAGGCTCATCTATAAGTAAAATGAGTCCATTATCTTCTAACTCCTTTTCATGTGCTCTGAGACGAAGGTTGAATCCAGCAAACCACTGAAAGCCATGGGATTTCTGGGAGAAATTAAGAGGAATATCATCTCCTTGATGAATATAAAAATTAACCGATGATTGGTTGGGGTCTGAGTTCTGTGGATTTATCGTCACTGAATAATTATATTCAGCTCGTTCTCCGCCAATTACTTGGTTCCAATAATTGTTTAGTGAATCTGATGCCTCTCTTCTAACCCTTCGCTCTTCGCTCCTTCGCTTCTGGTCAGAAGTGGAAGATTCCATCAGTTCAACAAAATTAATACCGTAAATCTTCTCAAAATCTTTAATAGCTTGGTTGGTTGCAATTTCAGGACGTAATGCCTTGCCAGGAAGATTATTATTTAAGAAGTTTGAGTAGAAGACCATTTGAGGCCTTAGCTCTTTAAAGTAGTCGAATGGATCGAATTTCTCTTTAGTCTCTACATTACCCTCATCTCCCTCCTTGGGTTCAGGGATAGCATTTATTTCTTCTATTAACTTTTTAAACTCATCTGAGGCTGAATATCTGAATTGAAATTCGTCTTTTCCAGTATCACCTCTGAGGATATTAAAACCATTATCCTTTATATGTTTTGCAAATCTGGGATTAGTGTCCTCGACTAAATGTTCGTACTCCTCTTCGGTTAAGAAAAATGTACAGTCTACACGTGGATGTTCACCCATTTTTCTATCATCTTCCTCAAAAGTATCGTATACCCCTTCTTCAAAAAACCTCAGCCCCCTCAAGAAAGAAGTCTTTCCTGATTCATTCTGACCGGCAAGTATAGTAATAAGGTCACTTTTTGATAGGTGAATCCAGCCGCTGTCCTTTATTGATTTGAAATTCTGTATTCTTACCTTTCCGAGGATCATAATTTTATTATATCGCTTTTGATTATTTTGCTAAGCAACCCGTCTCGTGCGGGATCACCTAGCTCGTGTTAGCTGCCGATCAGGGCTCTCCCTCGAATTTCAATATGTCAGTCACATATTGAAATTCTGGGCACCGGTTTTG
>CAZITH010000139.1:0-2918 GCA_964542125.1 uncultured Gammaproteobacteria bacterium
TTGATGATCTATGTATAGTATGTGATATAGTTTTAAATTCATTTCTAGGAGATGGAATATGGGAAGATACCCTCAGGAATTTTTCGAGGTGAGAGGAAAGTTTTCTGTTCCCTAAGGAAAACACTGAACCCTGAACTGGAGACTTAGGCACATATACTTCTTCTGGAGATGTTGGGATGGAAGAGGAAGGTGTAGCTAAAGAATCTTCAGAAAGATCTTCAGTGGAAGTAGAAGAATAAACTTCTGGAGCAGAAACAACGGGTGAGACTACGCTGGATGATTCTACCTGAATTTCTTGAGGTGTTTCTTTAGGAAGTTGTTCAAAATTTTCCGCCTTCACACCTTCCTGCGCTTCAGCATTAGGCAAAGTTGATTGAGGAATAGAAGGGGTTTCAGAGACAATTTCTGAAATACTTGGCATCTTTTCTGAAACTGATGGAACATGTCCTGTAGTAGTTACAGGAGTTATTGGATTTTCTTTCTCTACTGAAGGTTTTTTAGAAACAAAATTATGATATCCTGCTCTCTTATTTTTCTTTTGTGTTAGAAACTCTTTTACAGCTGCTCTGGAGTATACTCTCTCTCCATATGAATCTCTTTCTGCTTTAAGAAGACCTGCATCATCAAATCTTCTTAAAGTTGAAATTGAAACTGAAAGCTGAGAGGCTGCTTCTGAGATAGATAATGGCCTCTGTTCATTGAAAGCTTTAAGCTCGTCTTTGCGAAAAAATCTATTCTTCCCGTCAAGTCTTACAGAGGATATTTTTCCTGCCTTATCCCAACGTCTAATTGTGTCTATGGATACGCCAAGAAGTTTGGCAGCATTACTAACACTAACAAAGTCATTTTTGTTGGGCAGATTGTCGGGCATTATAGGAATATAAATTCTAGGTTTGTTTAACTAGGTATTGCATAGATAAACACCCTAATATTATTTATGAACTGTTCCCTATTTGTTGTCAAGAGGTCTTTATAGCAAAGTCAGGCACAAAATTTTCAGAATACCTTAGTTAGCTCTTGCATAGATGTTTTTAAGACAAATTCTATGACTTTTTCTAAATAAAATACCCTACTCTTTTCACCATTAGCTGTCTATTAATTTGTTAACGAAATGATTACTAAGACATTTTGTTTCTAACATTTTGCCAACTGTTTTTAAAAAACTAGACCCATTGCTATAAGTTATTTGAATAACACATATAACCTGTAGTTTTACGATATTATTAGCGTGAACATTTAAAATTTCACTTTATGAGAAGTTAAATTCTGGAAGTATTAGAGGTAAAATTCCCGAGATATTCGCAAGCTCCCGCTAAGCTTCTTCAGTCTAATTAAACTTAATTCATTATAAATCTTCAAATTTCCTAGCTGAGTTCACATTTGTCTGATTATATAGTTTAAATTGTGATAAATTCACAGTATATCAAAATATAAAGTAGTGAATTTTTCTATTTAAAACTAGTATATTTTAAATTGGTTAAACATGAATGATCTGGTTACTTTAAAAGAATTTTTGATCAGTTTAGAATTTATAGTCTAGTAGAGTGCTACTGTTTTTCAGAAAATAGATAATTTTTTATAGTTAATAAAACAATATTTATGCCTACTGATTCTTATATAAATGTTTGGGAGGTAATGTGTCTGGTGAATTGGGCGCGGGCTGGCTTACGTCTGGTGGAAGTAACGTCATAGGGTCTACCGGCGCTCCATTTCTTCTCACCTCAAAATGCAAATGCGGCCCCGTGCTATGCCCTGTAGAACCAGAAAGCCCAACAGAACCTCCCCTGTGAATCCCTTGCCCTACTACTACAGTGATTTTAGACAGATGGCCGTACCTAGATGTGAGACCATCTCCATGACTTATAAGAACCGTGTTCCCATACCCTGTTTTATCCCATCCTGCATACACTACCGTACCGTCATCAGCAGCGTTTATAGAAGTACCCAGTGGCACGGCTATATCAATTGAACCCGGATGCCAGTAATACGCGTATTGCGTGATTCTTCCTCCAACTGTAGGCCACGCAAATTGCCCTGTTCCGTGAGCAATGGGTGGAAGTATGGGCATTTGGGAATCGTCTGTGTATCCATTTGGAATAATAAGAATCTGTCCCACTTTTATATCAAGACTCTCCTGTAACCCATTATTAGGAAAGTCCGCAATAGTTTGAGCATCCGCATGATATTTATCTGCAATACTTTGCAGAGTATCTCCTTCTTTAACTGTATAAGCTATTGTTACAGGCTGATAATTCTCTATACTATCAGTTGATTTATTTGGACTATCTACTGCCCTTTGCGCGGGCTCAATAAGGTCGTATGAATTATGACTCTTTTCTGTATCCTGAGCCGCCAAAACATTTCCATTTTTTGTGTCTACTACTTTTATTTCTACCTTCTTTTTCAAGAGAAAATTTGATGCAAAGAGAATAAGAAATATGGTAGATGTGCTCGTTATTATATAAAACCTTGGTTTTAGTTTAATCCCTTTCATATATATCAATATATAACTTAATATAAATTAAAATATCTTTGTAGCTCTTTTTCTCTGCCTCATTCTCAGGGCGTTGGTGTGGGCAACATAATAGCGCTGGATGTAGACTCAGAAACTCTTGGGTTTTGGATAAGAACCGCGCTCCAAGAGAAAGAGACATCTTGAGTAGCTATCTTATTAAGTCTTATTTTAAATCCTTTTGTAGTAGTTTGAGTTATTATATAGTTCAATTGAGATGACAACATAGCTGAACCTGATGCATCTACGCTTTGATCAAAAGACATACTAGCAGTGACTACCGGCCTTGTTTCGTATTCTCTGTCGTAAGAAATCTCTACTTCTTGCTGTCCTGCTTTAATAACTGCAAACCCCGCCGTATCCTGATCAGTATGCTTTATTCTACCAGCTAACACTATGTCTTGCA
>CAZITH010000140.1:0-2886 GCA_964542125.1 uncultured Gammaproteobacteria bacterium
TCTGGCATAGCATACTCGGAAATAATTCTTCTTTGAGGAAACCTGGAAAGATTGTCTAATTTAATTGCCTTTTCATCTTGAAGCCACAATAAGATATTTTCTTCTTCTTTTGACGGATAACCATATGTCAATTTACCTAAATCCCTAATGTCACTTAGTAATTCTTGTTTTTTTATTTTTAGGAGAACATTCCAAACTGCTTTATCAGCTAAATCTCGTGCGTTCATATTAATTTCAATTCTTTCGTGAGAATTATAACAAAAGTAGAGGTAATGAAGCTTAATTAATAAGGAATTAAATCTTTAACTTTTACTCCCAGGGCTGAAGCAATCTTCTTAAGAGCCTCCATACTGATTTTTCTTTTTCCAGTTTCTACCAAACTTATGTGTGTTTGCGTTAGATGAGTTTTCTCTGCAAGCTTTTCTTGAGACATGTGCGCATGGTCCCGCACCCGTCTTATTTTTCTCCCAAGTGAGATATCATCGTGGGTTATTTTACTCATAAACTGAACTTATCAAAACATCTGGATTTGTTGCTATTTCACTACAGTTAATAAAATGAGGCTAAAACTGTTGACTTTTTATTAACTGGGAGTTATGCTTACAAATGAGGTTTAACGAGCATTATGTTATTAAAAAGTGTCATAGTTGGTTGTCTTACTTTTGTAATTTGCTTTGTGGTTATGTTTGCGTTTATATTCGTAGCCACAGGATTTGCGCCTGAGAACTGTTTATTAGCGACCACAGCAGGTGATTGCACAGGAATTGCAAATATATTGCCATATTCGATAAGATTGTTAGTATTACTAGCAATCGTTGTGTATTCTGCGGTTCTAGCGGTCAAAGAGGGTAAAAATAATTATCAGGATAATAAAGTTAAGAAGAAAAATGACGACTGGCTGGCAAATTACAGAAAAGAACATAATATAGTACCGTTAAAAACTAAATCTAAATGAATGAAAAAACTAAGCGAATACTACTACTCTCTTTTGCAACAATAGTAATATTACCTCTTGTATATTATGGAGCCTCTATATTTATATATCAGTCACTGGTGAATGAGGGTTCCGTTCTTGCTGATAATCAATGCCTACATGTAAATCCTATTATTATTGACCGTAAAAATAGCTATATTAAATCCATTGAAGCTCTAAAAGCAAATGACTTTGAAGAATACGAAAGGCAAACTGATGCATATTTTGCAGCCTCAGAAAAGTATGTTACTGAACAGTCAAAATGGCTTGATACACAGAAAAAGTATATGGACAGATGGGATTTCAAATATTTTAACCCTTCTTATGTAAAGGCTGCTGCGAAGCATCAATATGACTCACGTAATGCAGATACTGAGTCCACCAAACTCTTGATTGAGTCTTATCAAGTATCACAGTTAAATAAGTCTCTAGCTGAAGAAATTGCACAAAAATCAGTAAATAAAATTAAGGAGAGGAATGAAGCTGATAGAAAGTATGATGAGATATGGGATAATCCTGGCAAGCTGGATTGGAGGACAAGATTTATAAAAGTACCTCCCTCAAAATGTCCTGATAAAAACTTTGATATTCCCGATGTTGATAACTTTTTAAATCCTGAAACCTCTCCTGGTAACCCTGACGCTCCACTTTCTTAAGTTTTATTGCTGTATCTCCCGACACTAGCGCAGGTATTCCACACAATTTATTCCCTGACATGCTATAGATGGATACGTGATATGAACATCTGATAATTTCTGCGGTTATACTTACAATCAGCCTCGATTAATCCATTTAAAATACATAAACAGAAATATCTACTCATTTTCTGCGGTTTATTTATTAATTAGCCTCAGTTAGCAAGAAGTATCTACTATGAAGACTGTACGTTGTTTGTGTAATTAGTTGCACACTTCTATTTACACCTATATGAGCTTTTTGTGATAATCTTTAGCTCTTTTTCGCACTCTTCATAATCTTTAACGTAGGAAATCATCAAACTTTTCCATAGCTTATTATGGTTAGGAGCGATAAAGTGTAGCAATTCATGAACTATTACATACTCCCCTAACCGTTTGTTTATATCCAATAATTCTTCATTAAAATTGAGGTTCCCATCAGTTGAACACGAAGCCCATTTACTAGACATGGGACGAAGCGATAATTTACTTACCTTTACCCCAATTTTTTTAGCGTAATCTCTAACTGTCCTTTTGAAGTGTACTTTTCCTGTCCATGTATCTGTCATAAGTTATATGCTTTTGAGATTAATCTGAACAACTCATCTGCTATTTTTGTTGCCTTATCCAAATTATCTTCTTCGGATAAAACTGCATAATATACCTGAGCCCTTAACTCCCTTAGTGAAGCACTGCTACCCTTCCAGTTTGGATTTGCTTTAAAAGCATCACGAATACGAAGAGCTACCTTTTCAGCATTTGGCGTTCCTGCTTCAACAAGACTATTAAGAACAAAAAAAGTAAAACTATCAAATCCCTTCGCTTCTTGTTCATGTCTTTTCTTCAATTCTTCTTCATAAAGCTTTTGTAATTCAAGCAATGCCTCTTGAGTGGAAAGCTGTCTATCCTCATATCTTGTTTTTACTGTCTCAGCCCGTTCCAGCATTGTGATGAGAAATAGATTTTCGCTATCTTTCTGGGCTATTTTTTCAATGCTCTTAATAAGATTAATGACCTTTACATTATCATCCTCATCTTTTTCTTTGATTTTTGCCAGTGTTTCTTCATTAATTTCAAAAAAATGAGTTTGCTCCTGTAATCTTGTAAGACCAACATGCTTTTGAACTAACTCATTAGTTTTTCGCAAAAACTCTCTGTCAACATAAATCCTTTTTGAGTAAGCATTTTTTACAATGGCATATATGGCTGAGAGCGTTGTGTAAGCATCTATATATG
>CAZITH010000141.1:0-2850 GCA_964542125.1 uncultured Gammaproteobacteria bacterium
CACCCGAATGCGTTAAAGGACCCTGCATCAGCAGATGCAGCTTGGCACACAAGCGTTATGTATAACAACAGACCAGGGATAGGAGAAATTGACAAGCTTGTAGTAGATAAAGACTTTATGGAGAAAGTTTCTCCTAACGCTATTGGTCTTTTGTTAAAACAAGCAGCACAGAACGGGTTAATAACAGACTCTATGGAGGAAAAACTAAAGGATACTGAGTGGGGCGCACAGGCAGTGGTTGATGCAATTGCACTTACCAAAAAAGGCAAAAAACACCTGGACCATGCGGAAAAGAGCACGGGAATGAAGGCTGTGGATTTTGTCAAAAAACATAAAAAAGCTGGATTGTGGGCGCTTCTGCTTTTGACATTCCCAAGTATAGGAGCTGTTGCAGGAGGAGTGGTGCTTGCAAAAACAGCGTTGACTTCAAAAGGTGGAGGAGGCGGAGAAGAGCACCATTAGTAATTATCAGTGAAGGTCTGGATTTGGAGTAAGTGCTGGAGGATTTGCTAGTTGATCTAACCCCACTCCGGTAAACGTAGAGATAAACTTTAAGATCATAAAAGAAGAAAAGATAAAGACAAGTCCTATAATTGCGTATGTTAAGCGTTTTCTTGCAGAATCTACTTTTTCTTTATCTCCGTTAGAAGTTACATACTGAAACCCTGACCAGATAATTAAAACCACCGCAACAACTCCAGAGAGAATAAGAGCAGAATTTATAATATTTTGAAGAACAATCCATACGCAGGAAAGTGTAGCAACGCCCGCGCCGTCTGGGTCACTGGCAGATTTAACTAAACAGCTTCCCCAGTCTTGAGTCAGTAAATTCATTACCTAAGTGTACACAGAAAGGAGAGCGTAATTCAAGAGGATAACTTACTAAAGTTATTTATGTAGGCTTTTGATTAAGGGATGGGATAGTAAATCCTCCATTAAGGTCTTTTCCTGTTAAGACCTTGAGAACTGCATTAATAATAACGTATGCAAGGATAACTATAATAAGTCCTACTATAGCAGCAACTATAGTAGAGCGAGCGGAGTCAACTTTTCCTTTATCACCCCCGGAAAGAATCCATCTGACTCCTCCATAGAGAAGGAAAATAAGAGAAAGAACAATTCCAAGAACTATAATTGCGTTAATAATAAATGCAATAAGAGTGTTAATGTCTGTATTTACTCCTCCTACAGACGATGGAGCTGCGATTGCAATAGTAGGAACAGTATCAGCAAAAGCTGCACTTGAAGAAAGAAAAATGATTCCAGCAGAGGCTATAGAAGCAGCAAGTGTGTGTTTAGTAAATTTCATGAATAATTATATTAGAGCATGGATTGCGTAACTTGTCAAGATGACGAAAACTTAGTACTTCCCAAGGTTACTTAAATACTGGGAACCCAATAGGTATCCAATGGTTTGGACTATAGTGAAGGCTAAAATCATAACAATAAGGCCAATTACTGAAAAGACTATGGTTCTTCTTGCGCGGTCCACTTTTCCTTTATCTCCGGCGGAAGTGATCCATAAAACGCCACCATATAAAGCAAAAATTACTGCAAAAACTACTCCGGTAACTAAAAAGATCTCTATAAAGGTTTTAATAATATTTGATGGTGCATCTGGGCCGCCTGGAATGTTAGGCGGGGGGGTAATCCCGTCATATCCTGGTGTTTTTAAAGATAGTAGTTTCATAATTATTTAAAGCCTGGAATATGTAAGATATTTATTCCTATAAACTCTAAAATGGCAATACTGAGGATAATAAAGATAAGTCCTGTGACCGCAGAAGTTATTTGTTCCCGTGCTTGTCCTACTTTTTCTTTATTTCCAGCTGATGTTAAGATAGTGTATCCTGCGCGCAGGAAAAACGCAAATGACGCGATTCCCCCCACAGATAAGACTATGGTGAAAAGGTCTCTAATAAATGATGTGGGGTCAGTATGAATAATTCCTATTGCTGTAAAAACTCCTGTGCAATAGCCATTTTTATCCTTTAGGCTATCTGTACAAGGGGGTTCTACAGGAAGAACTGCAGTTACAACCCCAAGCTCTTTCCCTTTGGGGTCACGTATAGGTGCGCCAATGTTTCCCTTATTAGGCAATCCTGTTTTGGGATCTTTACCGGCAGCAATGGTAAGTGGAATATACCAGTAGGCAAAATCATTTTCCTGACAACTAGTATCTGGGAACTCTTTAAAATTTCCAGATTTTCCATCTACTATTTTTATATAATACACGCCTGCAGTAAGCTCTTGAGTGCTTTTGTCCTCAAGCGTAATAGTAGCTGGAACATCTATTACTCCTTTCCCTGTTGCACTATTTTTTTCAGAAAGATTTTTAGGAGGTTTTACATAAATACACTGATGACTGTTTAATTTGGAGGTAGAGTAGTCTGTATCATACCCATCAAAGCTTATCCAATAGTCATTGTAAATATTGGCATCTCCCCTGCCTCTGCTGGTACTTCCTATAAGAGTTATGTTAAAGGTAAGAGCAGGAGAATTTGGGGAGTTTTTTATTTTTTTATTTATTTCATCTATGTTTAAGTTTGCAAGAGTCCCTCCTTTAAGATAACTAAAAATATCCGAGAATAACCCTCCTTGTAGTTCCACTTTTGGTATTGGATAAAAACGGTACACGTAAAAAGAAGCAGACGCAATTATCTGGCTCTTGGGATCATTGTCTCTTTCAAATAATGTTATGGTGTAGGTTTTTCCTGGATAAAACCAATCTGCACCATCTATTCTACATTTAGTTTTTAACTTAGTGTCTCCACTACCACACACTGTAAAGGTTAAGTCAAAAGTTCCATCGCCGTTTGATACTCTTTCCCCGTATGGTTTACCATCTTG
>CAZITH010000142.1:0-2817 GCA_964542125.1 uncultured Gammaproteobacteria bacterium
CCCTAGAGTTAGTTTCAAGGAATCAGGCTTTGGATATTTCTTAACCTCTTCAATGACATTATATTGTATATTGCCTACCACAGGCCAAACTTGTGTAGTTTCGTAATTTCCTTCGCTAATTTTGCCAAGGAGCAATACAAGACTCTTGGGTGAAACCTTTTTTATATCTCCATGAATGGTATTTGGATTAAATCGGCCTGGTTTTTTAATATGACAGAGAATTGTAGTCTTCTCATCATACGCCTTTCTTGAAAGCAATGGTGATAATTTTTCTTCGATTAAGAATGTTGATAGATCCCTGGTCTCATCAGTTGTGTACTCCACGACCTCAACATCCTGTAGCTCTAACTGAACTGGTCTGTCTTTATATTCCTTTCGAAAGGCGGTTACAATATCTGGCGATTCATTGATCTCTTTGGGAACCTGCATTATATAGTTTTTAGGATCTCGTTTTTGCATCCCAAGCAGATTTATAGCAACAGTTCTTGCCTCAATTGCTTTATCGAATCTGCGCTCGTTAATTATCGCGCTCAATCCATACTTTTTTAGGAGATCATCGTAATATAACAGTACTAATCTTGGTGAAACCCAATGTTTTTCTTGTGCGTTATAGTAATCTAAGCTCATATATAATTAAGGGATCGAAATTTTAAATATACTTAATGGAACTGCGTCAGCAGGAATCTCATAGAATCTTGTCATGTTTAAGTTTTGATAAATATTTCCCGCCAAATCTTTCCGTTTCCCTTTATAATAATCAGCGAAACAATTCCATAACGCCGCTTCAATATTGTTCTCATAAAAAATCCATTCAATCTCTGTTCCTGGAACTTCTGAAGCTATTTTTCTTTCAATAAAATCCCTATTAGCTTGTTGATTATAAAAGACCTCAACGACAACGCAATCAGTTCCGCCCTCTAGCATCGATTTTATTATTGGATAATTTCTATTAAAATCTGAGCTCCATTGACCAGTAGGATTCAATCCTTTATCATCGATTTTAAATGCACCTTTAGATTCCAAAATTGAAGCTAAATGAGATTTACCACTCGCAACTAAACCCTGTATAAAGGTTATCTTCGACATAGCACGATTCTATATGATTCTACAAGCTAATGGTAGTTGTACGATATACTCCGGTTGAAGCTGGGATTGAGGAACTTATTCCACTCTCTTAATGATTCTTGAATCTGGTTTCAACTCTCAATTATTTGGGTCACTTAATATAGTTTGAAGATATGCTTTGGAATCCTCTTAAACTGCTATAATCTTCTTATGAATTATAAAGAAATTTTAGGGGCGCTTGCTATAGTCATAGCATTTATAGGGTATGTTCCGTATTTTAGAGATATTCTTAGAAATAAAACTAAACCTCATGCGTTTTCCTGGTTTGTGTGGGGACTTCTTACTGCAATAGCTTTTTTTGGACAAGTAGCGGATAAGGGCGGGCCTGGTGCATGGGTGACTGGGTTTACGGCAGTAATCTGCATAATTATTTCTCTATTTGGATTAGTTAAAGGAAGAAAAAATATTGTGCTGATTGATTGGGTAAGCTTAGTGGGTTGTGGGGTAGCCCTTATTCTATGGTTTTTGACAAAAGGCCCGTTGTTATCTGTAGTACTTATTACCATAATTGATGCCCTGGCATTTTTCTCAACGTTTAGAAAATCATTCTCAAAGCCGCATGAAGAAACCGCTAGCACATATACATTAAGCAGCCTTAAGTTTGTTTTATCTGTCTTAGCGCTAAATAAAATCACAGTGGTAACCGCGCTTTATCCTATGTCACTGGTTCTTATGAATGGTATTTTTGTGGTTATGCTGTTTGTCAGAAGAAAGCAATTAAAAGTTTAGGTGATTCAAATTCCTCCTTTACAATTCCTTTCATAACTTCACGGTAAGCATTTTGGTTATAAGTTAACTTCTAATATGTAAACTCTTAAATTTATACGGTGCGGTTTGTGAAGAATCTTAGAAGAAAAACAACTACTCCAATTACGAGTAAAATGTGGATAAATCCCCCAAATAGATGGAGAGAAAATCCGCCCAACCAAGCGATTATTAGTAATATTGCGACGATTTCAAGAATTCCCATAGTGTTTTTTAATGTACCTATTATTGAAGTACATAAACATCATAGGATTTTTATTTGAGAAATGAATAATAGCTGTATAGTAACTCTGTAAGAAACAAGACGAGCATAGAGGATGATAAAAATCCAGATAAAAATAATGTAGTAATTATCTATTTTGAAGATACTCTAGAAGACCTTCATGCAAGTGTTTCTCACCGTTCCAAACTACTATATTATATCCTTTAGGAAATTCTTCGGGGTTTTCTATTCTAAAATCTATAGACCTTACTTCTTTAGGTAACGCTTCAGCCATATGCCTGTCTGTACCAGACAGCACAGAAAGTTTATCTCCCCAAATTTCAAAAACTTCTGGGTTCTTTAAGTCTTCTGAAGTTAACCCCAGGGCGTTTTTTGTTTTATCATCATTGAGCGCAAATTGAATTGCTGTAGTTTTTGAAACCCCTTTTATAGCAAAGTCCAATGCAAACATTCCGCCAAGCCTGGGAGTAATAGGAATTCCTGCATCATTAAGAAGTTCTGAAGCCCTTTCCATTACTGGAATACGCAAGTCACCCATATCAAAATTTGGAATATGATTTTTTAATTCTTCTATTTTTTCCTGAGAAAGATTATAGGAATTTACAAACTCTAATGTTATTTGGGGCCCTCTATCTTCATACATTACCACAAGCACCTTTTCTCCGTACAAATTTTTAAACTCTTCAACTGTAACGGGAGGATGA
>CAZITH010000143.1:0-2816 GCA_964542125.1 uncultured Gammaproteobacteria bacterium
TGCACTTGAGGCAAAAGGTGACCTCAGAAATGCTGTCTCTGCATATCAAGCTTCACAAAGCCTTACAACTAATCCAGATGATAAGAAAAGATTAGATGCTGAAATGGAAGTAATCCTTAAGAAAATTGGTACAGAAGTAAAACCAGGCGGTAATCCTACGACACTTAGTCCATCTGAAAACCAACCACCGCTTGAAGTAAACAGCCCAACAACTCAAATTCCAGCTCAAAAACAAGAAGTTAAAATCTCTCCTCCACCTGCCACGCAACCAACGGCAACACCTAAGTCTGGAAGGTAAATTAATAGATGGAAAATAAAGCTGTACCGCCAATCATCTCTAAAGTACAAATTGCTGTAATTTCAGTGATGATGTTTTTACTCCCTTTATTTCTTATCCCCAATTCCACAGACCCATTCACTCTGGGTAAAAGCATTGTCTTGATTCTTGGAACTTCTATTCTCATGCTGACGTGGGCAATTTCATCAATCTATAAAAGAGGTTTTATATATAAATCCAGCCCTTTTAATATTCCTGTAGGCATATTTACTTTAGTTGTATTAATTTCTTCTCTTCTCTCAAAAAATATGTATGACTCGCTTCTAGCATCTGCTCCAATTCTTGCCTCATGTGTTCTTTACTTTGCTATCTCTAGTATTGTTTCTCAAAGAAAAAGTCTTGTTACTATAATTTTAGCTTTAATCTTAGGAGGAGTACTCTCAGGGCTTCTTTCTGTCTTGTATTACTTGAAACTTTATATACTTCCTATTCCTGAGATTCAAAACCAGTATTTCTCAAGTTTTGGCTCATCAATTCAGCAGATCATCTACCTTGTAGCTCTTTTTATGTTTCCACTTTTCTCCATACTCAGACAAACTAAAACAAGAAAGCTTGCCATTTCAAATGACATGTTATTAGAGTTAGGGGTTGGTGGAGGAATTTTACTCGGTGTATTTTTCTTAATCATCTCTATAATCACCTCACCTGCAAAACCAATTCTTCTTCCTTACACCTATGGATTGCAAATTGCAGCTGCAACTATTAGCCAGGATGTATCTAGACTCTTTATTTCTTTCCCATTTGGATCCGGTTATGGCACGTTTATAAATGATTTTGCAAGATTTAGACTTCAAGAACTGAACACAAGCACAACCTTTGCAACAGCATATCCATCTTATTCCTCCTCTTTTGCACTGGATCTTATGACAACAACTGGAATACTTGGAATCCTTTCTTACTTATTTATAGTTTTCAAGGCTCTTAGAACACGCTTAAAAGACACAAATCCATCCTATTTTGCCCTGCTTATATTATTCATTGTCTCCTTTTTTCTCCCATTTGGAATCACATCTATAGCGCTCATATTTATTCTCTTAGGTGTTTATACATCCTCCCTATTTCTTGCAAATGATAGAAGAGTTCATAATACAAGCCTTTCATTAGTAGCCTTTGATCAGGGAATTATCTCTACAGAAGACGTTACTAGAAATGAGAGGATTAAATCTGAAAGTCTCATCCTTCCAATCATTGTACTTATTGTAGTCGTTGGAGTTGGAGGTTTTGCTTCATACTTCACAGTAAAACTAGCATCAGCAGATACAAAACTTGTTTCATCTCTTGTTATTCCTAAAGGAAAAAAGCTTACAGTACAGCAACAATATGACATGCAAAGATCCGCCGTTTTAGACTTCCCATACAAGTCAGACTATCATAGAGCATTCTCTCAACTCAACATGAACCTCGCAAACTCTATAGCAAACAGTGTTCCAAGAGGCTCCACTCCATCTGCTTTAGTACAGCAAAATATAATTCAGCTGCTTCAACAAAGTGTTAATTCTGCAAGAACAGCAGCTGACATTGCACCTCTTTCTGCTACAAATTGGGCAAATCTAGCACAAGTGTATAGAAATGTTATAGGAGTAGGCCAAGCAGCAGACCAATTTGCAATTGCTGCAATGAACCAAGCAGTACTCTTAGATCCAACAAACCCTTATCTGCGCCTTGATTTTGGAGGAATTTATTATCAATTGAACCAGCTTGACCTGGCTCAGGCTCAATTCCAAACAGCCATCAACCTTAAACCTGACTTTGCAAACGCATATTACAATCTGGGTCATGTCGTTGAATCTAAGGGGGACTTAACCACAGCGCTCTCGCTCTATGAGACTACTCTATCACTTGCAAGAAGTAATCCTACAGATAAAAAGAAACTAGAAGCAGAAATTAACGCAATGAAGAAAAGAATTACTGATGCAAATGCAAACACCCAAAATACCCAAGTAAATGTTGAGGGAGGAAATCAACAACAAACGCCTATTGGAATAAACGCTCCTACAACACAATTTCCGGCTCCAAAAAAACCAGTGAAGCTCTCACCTCCCCCAGGTGAAGCAACAACAGCTTCTCCAACTCCATCTGCGGCGGCAACACCTACCCCATAAGGTTTAGTCTTTACTTCTTAAGTCTTATGGGCATATGCTTCCTATATAGGCAAGTTTTCACCATAATTATAGACAAGGAATTAGTGAATAGAGATTAGCAAATAGATTTTCTCCTTGTCTTGATTCTCCTCCTATAGTTACTATTTCTTAGTTGCTGGCTTATTGTAGAAATGAGAGCGGATTAAGGTTTCCACCTGAAGAACGCACTTCAAAGTGTAAATGCGGACCTGTAGTTCTTCCTGTTAGACCTATCCATCCCACCAGAGTTTTACCGGCTGTCACCCTTTGCCCTACAGATACCCCTACGCCACTCATGTGAGCATATAAAGTTGAGTATCCATTGTCTCCTGCTATAACTACGTGTGTTCCATAACCAT
>CAZITH010000144.1:0-2798 GCA_964542125.1 uncultured Gammaproteobacteria bacterium
AATTTTTTTAGATACATCTTTATTTTCCATTAAATACTGACGAGCTGCTTCACGTCCTTGACCCAGCATTAACTCTCCATACCTTAAAAACGCTCCTGATTTTTGGATCACTCCGGTTTCTATTCCCACATCTAAAATATTTCCTTCTCTAGAAATTCCAATTCCTCCCAAAACATCAAACTCCGCAACTCTAAAAGGTGGAGAAACTTTATTTTTAACTATTTTTACTCTAGTCCTGTTTCCAATTACTTTATCTCCATCCTTTAATGACTCAATTTTTCTGGTATCAAGTCTTACTGAAGCATAGAATTTAAGTGCCATTCCACCAGGGGTAGTTTCAGGATTTCCAAACATAACTCCAATTTTTTGTCTTAGCTGATTTGTAAAAATAACTATAGTTTTAGATTTAGAGATAACTGCTGTTAGTTTTCTTAATGCTTGAGACATAAGCCTTGCCTGCATTCCCATAACTGAGTCTCCCATTTCTCCCTCTATTTCAGCCCTAGGCACTAATGCTGCAACGGAGTCTACTACTATTACGTCAACTCCCCCGGATCTAATTAACTGCTCTGTAATTTCTAGCGCTTGTTCTCCAGTGTCTGGCTGAGAGATAATAAGGTCTTCCAGTTTTACTCCTATGGTTTGAGCCCACATAGGGTCTAATGCATGCTCAGCGTCTATAAAAGCTGCAATTCCTCCACGCTTTTGTGCTTCAGCAATTACTGAAAGACACAAAGTGGTTTTCCCAGATGCTTCAGGCCCAAAGATTTCTATGATTCTCCCTCTGGGAAGCCCGCCTACGCCTAATGCTAAATCTAATGCTAAAGACCCTGTAGGAATAACTTCTACTGCCATTTTTTCTGCAGCATCTCCAAATTTCATAATGGAGCCTTTTCCGTACTGGCGCTGGATTTGTTCCATTGCCATATTTATAGCGGCAAGCCTTTGTGAAGAAGATGCTGATGGATCTACTTGAACTGTACCGTTAGAAGATGATTTAGGATGTCTACCCATAATACGGTCTAATATAATTGTTTTTCGAGTTTTTTTCAACTGCATCAAAAGGGTGCACTCAGTGACTCTGAGCTTAAATTTTGATAAAATCTTGTAAGAATTTAACAATAATTTGTTAATTTCGGGGTGTAGTTTAACGGTAGAATGCGCGGCTGGGGGTCGTGCGGAGAGAGTTCGATTCTCTCCACCCCGACATGAAAAAGTCCATAATATTTTACGCTATTTTATTGGGAGTAGGAATTTTTCTTTTTCTACAGAAATATTATCCCTGCGACCATCCACTTTCTTATAAAATTGGATCTATTGATCCACAATTTAATGTATCCGAAGAAGAAGTTCTGTCAGATGCACAGGCTGCAACAGATATCCTAAACAATGCTTCTCAAAAAAAACTTTTTACCTATTCTGACTCAGCACAGCTTACAGTAAATTTTGCTTATGATAATAGAGCAGAATTAGATACGAAAATAAATAACCTTCAAAATCAGGTAACAGATCAGGGGAAAACTCTGAAACAGCAGATACAAGATTATGAATCTGAGTCTTCAAAGTTCCAGCAAAAAATTACAGACTTTAGGGCAAAAGTAGAACAATATAATAAAGAGGGCGGTGCACCTCCGGAGGTATACGATAGCTTAGTGCAAGAGCAAAAGTCCCTTCGGGCTGAGGCAACTTCTTTAAATGCATGGGCAGATAAATTAAACCTTTCTACAAAAGAGTATAATCTTAATGTTTCAAATCTAAATAACGACACGGCAAAATTTAACGATGAAATTACACAGCGTCCCGAAGAAGGTCAGTACAATTCTCAGAAAAATACAATCACGTTATATTTTGCTAGTAAACATAATGAGCTAATTCATACAATGGCTCATGAATTTGGTCATGCGTTGGGTATGGATCATGTAAGCGATTCAAAAGCTATCATGTATCCATACTCTACAGAAAGTATAACCCCCACACATGATGACATGAATGAGCTTGCCACAGTTTGTAAACCTATACCTCTTGCTATTTATCTTGCAAGGACGGCAGATACGTGGTTAATTCTAAACATCTATCCATATATTCAAAATTTTATCCAGAAATTTACAACGTAATTTACGATTTGAATATGCAAAATATTCCTTATATTCCTCAGCCTGATTCCATGTCTTGTGCTTTGGCATGCTATACAATGGTCGCAAAATATTTTTTTCCAGAGATGACTCTTGAAGATGTTGCAAAGATTTCTAACTGGCAAAAAGGATATGTTGTGTGGGCTTATAAATTTTGGTTATGGATTATGGATCAGGGAATAAAAATTACAGAGTATGACCTGATAGATTCAGAAACATGGGCAAACGAAGGAATAGAAGGCTTAAAAAAATCTGTTTCAGAAAATGAATTTAATTTTTATATGAAAAATACAAGGAATATAGAGTCATATTCAGGTGATATTAAAAGAGTTTTAGCACATTCTAATTTTACTTATATTCGTAAAAAGCCTACGTTTGAAATATTAGAAAAAGCATTATTAGATGACAAAATTTGTGAAGTAGTTTTAGACTCCAAAACTCTTAAAGATAGAGAAGGGTTTTCTTTACATAGAGTTGTTGTTTTGGGAATTGAAGATGGAAAAATTTACTTTAATAATCCAGCTGAAGAAAATGAAGGTGAAGCAAGCAAAGAAAAATTTAAAACCGCATGGCTTACTGCTGTTAAGGAACCCGAACTTTGTATCTACGAAAAAATCTAATATAGTATAGATATGACTCAAAAAGTATTAATTCTTACCGCGTCGT
>CAZITH010000145.1:0-2756 GCA_964542125.1 uncultured Gammaproteobacteria bacterium
TAGAACAGCCAAAGCAGTGCCAGATTTGTCTATCAGGAGAAACTACAAATGAAGGAGATTTTTCATTATGAAACGGGCAGGGAGCCTTAAAATTACGTCCTGCTTTTTTAAGGGGAACATAGGACTCAATTAAATCCACTATGTCTATTTTTTGTTTAACCTTTTCAACGTCATCCATTTTTCTTAAAAAGTACCTTTAAATATATCTAATTTTTGTCAAAAAATATGTTGAGGCTCATGTACCCATGAGTTAAACATATCTATTCTCTTCCTTTTATGAAAACTACCGGGAGTCTCTTGCAAATCCCGAGGCCATATCCGAGGGATGCGCCAAGAGTTAACGGTATAATGGTTGTATTGTAGCATATGAGGAAAATTCACTCTTGATAGTGCTCTTTGAATATTTGATACTGAAACTATGTTCGCAAAAGTTCTCTCCAGTGCGATTGTTGGACTAGATGGAGTTTTAGTAGAAGTTGAAACTGATATCTTAAATGGTCTTCCTGCGTTTACCATAGTTGGCCTTCCAGATAAAGCTGTTGAAGAATCTAAAGAACGCGTGCGCTCTGCATTAAAAAATACAGGGGCAGACATTCCGCCTAAAAGAATTACGGTAAATCTAGCTCCGGGAGATTTACCTAAAGAAGGCCCTTCATTTGATCTCCCTATAGCAATTTCTATGCTTTTGGCATCCGACCAGCTGAAGAGTGATCTTTCAGCATCAATATTTCTAGGAGAATTATCATTAGACGGATCTTTACGCCATACAAAGGGAGTCTTACCCATGGTTTTATTGGCTGTTGAGAAAAAAATAGAGCGAGTCTTTATCCCTTCACCAAATGCTCAAGAAGCAAGCATTGTAGAAGGGGTTACTATTTATCCAGCTGACACATTAAAAGATGTGTTCTTACATCTAACTGGAGATAAGCTTATTGAACCGCTCCCCCATCTGCCCTTTGAGGAAATAGAAGATGAAGAATTATATGAATTTGATTTAAAAGATATAAAAGGCCAGGAATTTGTGAAGCGCGCGGTAGAAGTAGCAGTTTCAGGAGGACATAATATTTTATTAAAAGGCCCACCTGGTGCAGGAAAAACTTTATTGGCAAGAACAATTCCTTCTATTTTACCAAGTCTTACTTTTGATGAAGCTATAGAGGTAACAAAAATTTACAGTATCTCGGGATTATTGTCTTCCAACACAATTATTAAAAAGCGTCCATTTAGATCCCCGCACCACACCACTTCCCATATAGGGCTTATTGGAGGATCAGCAAACCCTAAACCAGGAGAAGTATCCTTAGCACACCGCGGAGTATTATTTTTAGATGAATTCCCTGAATACCCTAGACATGTTTTAGAGGCCATGCGTCAACCCATGGAAGACGGGCATGTGGTTATTTCCAGGGCACGTGAACGGGTTAAATTTCCCAGCAGGTTTATGCTTATTGCCGCTGCAAACCCGTGTCCTTGCGGATATTATGGAGACAAAACAAGAAACTGTTCATGTACAAGTCTCCAGATCTTAAAATACCAGAAACGTGTATCCGGACCGCTTCTAGATAGGATTGATATTCATATAGATGTTCCAGCTGTGGATGTTAAAAAAATAACTGCAGATGATGATATGGATGCAGAAAACTCTAAAACCGTCAGGAATCGCGTTGAGAAAGCAAGAAAGAGGCAATTAAAGCGCTTCAAAGACAAAAAATTAATTACAAATTCTGAGATGTCTGCAAAAGAGATTAAAACTTTACTGCAAATAGAACAGGATGCAAAAGATATTCTAAAAGAAGCAGTTACTAAGCTTTCTTTGTCTGCACGGTCTTATCACAAGGTAATTAAGGTAGCAGCAACTATTGCAGATTTAGCAAATTCTGAAGTGATTAAATCCCAGCATGTTCTTGAAGCACTCCAATACAGACCAAAAACTCAGGAGTAACTAAGACCTTACAGTTTTTTGAATCTTTTCAAATGCTTCTTGCGGGTATTCACTGTTCCAAATAAAAGAAGTTGCAACAAATCTGTTGGCGCCTGCATTTTTAGCAAATAATATATTTGTGTCCTTCACTCCTCCATCTACCTCAATTGGGACAGCTGTTTTTTCCCGCAGCTTTTTTACTTTCCCCAAATACTCTTCCACAAATTGTTGTCCAGAAAAACCAGCCTTAATCATCATAACAGTAACTGAGTCTATATCATCAAAGTTAACAGTATCTAAAACTTTTAAATCTGTAGGACCGTCTATCCCAAGACCCACCTCGCCATATGTTTGGGCAAGTGCCACAAATTCAGAAATGTCCGGCATTTTCTCAACATGTCCTATAAAACGTTGGAACCCTGCATCTGCAAAGGGTTTTAGGTAGGAAATGGGGTTATCAACCATCATGTGAACTTCTAAAAAAAGATCTTTTGCGTATTTTGCAAAAGGTTTAGGGTCTATAAACGTGGAGTTTTCTGCAAATTTTCCATCCAGAATATCTATGTGAACGGACTTTGCAAAGGTTTTTGCACTCTCAAGCTTTTTTTCTATCTCTGCCCATTCTTTTTCCAGTACACCAGGGAGAACTTCATGTGTTAACTCTTGCGCAAGTAGTTCCATTATTTTTCAACACTCATCATTTTCTTAATTCTTCTTACGTGCCGTTCATCGTCTGAGTAAGGGGTATTTAAAAATGTCTCAACTGCTTTAATAACTGATTCTTTGTTCAGAAATCTAACGCCAAAGGACAGCATATTGGAATGGTTGTGCTGAC
>CAZITH010000146.1:0-2715 GCA_964542125.1 uncultured Gammaproteobacteria bacterium
CATCTAATATTCCGGCAGGCTCCACTGCCTGGCCTGGAATTTCTTTTCAATCAGCTTCCGGATCCACTGCAACTTTTACCTCTAATGACCTTTCACAGGGAACTAAATATTGTTTTACTTTCACCGCTTCAGGTTCAACCACAGGAAATGCGGGTGCAAAAGCTGGAACTATTTCTACATTAACAGCTGCATCAAGCACTATTGACTTACAAGGGTACGGGCTAACCATAGGAAATGATCAGGTTACCGTTTCAGGAACGGTTCCTGCCCAAGCATCAGACTACAATGTACATTTAGAAAAAACGTCTCCTTTTGGATCTATTATAAGACCCCAAACACATGTGGAATATAAATTGTCCTATACCTCTAATTTAACATTTAGTTCAAATTTTCAGGTGGTTGCGTCATGGACTCAGGGGACCATAGGAAACTCCTCAGCCCCCTCAATAGATATTGTAAATTATGCCACAAATACTGCAACTGACGGATATGGCGGTGCAAAACCTATTATTGACACAGTAAATAGAACTATTACCTGGAATCTTTCCTCTTTTCCTGGAAATTCAACACAATCTGTTTCATTTCAGCTAGTTACACTAGATTCATTTACAGGTTTAGAAAATGTTGCCTTTACAGCTACTGGCAAAATTGTTGGCATTGGCATTGAAAGCCTTCAGTCATCAGTTACGTCTTATTATTCTGTTTCTGCACCTCTAGAAACACCGGCTGCAACCTTAACCCCAACAGTTTCAAACAATCAAACTCCAACTACAACAACAGATACATCCTCAAAAAACATTGGAATTGAAAATATAAGCGTTGCAGGACTTTCTGCGGACAAAGCAACTATTCAAACAAGTTTTTCAGAACCGGTTTTTGCAACTATTCAATACGGAACTTCCATAGATAATCTTAATAAATCACTCACCTCACTTGTTAATAAAAAAAATCATGAATTTGAACTCACAAATCTTACCCCCAACACCACGTATTATTTTAGAATTGTAGGGAAAAATGGACCTAAAACTGTTTCTTCTGATTACTTTACCTTTAAAACTGCAAAAAAAACTGCAATAGATAATCTGGATATTGCTTCTTCATTAATCCTGGAAAGCAATAATATAGTGCTTTTGGATCCTTTCAGGGCAAAAGGTTCATTTCCTGTTGCAGTAGTCCCCATAAATTCTTCATTTCAACTCAGATTTAGAACTGACCCAACGGCAGGTATTAAAAACATCCAGCTATTTTTGAAAAACAAGCATGTTCTAGGATTTTCAACTTTTGAAAAACAGGAAGCTTCTGGGGGAAACGTAAAAATGATAGAAGTAAAACGCGGAGAATTTACCGGGAGACTTTTTTCAGGGACAACTGCTGGATTATATAGCTTGATTGCGCGCGTTGAAGACTCCCAAGGAAATATTTCAGAAAAGAATCTGGCTGATGTACGGGTTTTGCCATTTATGAAAGTTGTAACTACAGATAATAAACCCATTGAAAATGCCCGGGCTTATTTATCATACTTTAGCGAATCAGAAAAACGATTCCTAAATCTTTCAAATCAAGGTTTATCCATCCCTAATCCATACTACTCAGATTTAAATGGTGAGTTTAAAATGACTTTGCCTGAAGGAAGTTATAGGGCACACATTTCATCTATTGGTTTTAAAGGGAAAGATGTGGATTTTATAGTGGGCGGAACGGAAAAAGATACCTATCCTACAGTAACCTTAGAAGGTGAACCATTTTCTCTATTTAACGCAATTTCTTATTATTACTCCACATTTTCAGATTTAATTAAAGCGTTTACAGAAAATGTTTTACCTCTCACTCGCTCTGCACGTATAGTAGACCTAGCCGGAATTACTACGCTTTCACTGCTGATTTTAATTTCTTTTATTGCCTTTTTCTCAAGAACTCGCTTTGATTTGTATTCTTTTGGATTTTTTGCACTTCATCACACGCCATACGTTAAAAAAAGTGCAAACCTTGCGGTTCTAACAGGAAAAGTAATAGATTCAGAAACAGAAAAACCCATATCTAACGCTGTTATTACAATCTTGGATGACAAACGCACAGTTCTACAGAACATAAAAACAAACGCAAAAGGGATATTTTATGCTCCTTATAACCCCACACAGCAAATAATATCTGTTCTAAAAGAAGGATTTTTGGAGCATGAAAAAGAGATAGAACATGCTAATAGAGATAGTATTCTTATTAAAGTTTCTAAAAAAAGCGGATCTGTTGCTGCATACGAGAGAAAAATTTTAAAAACGCCTCTATATCTTTTTTCTTTTATCTTTGAGGGGATTCTTATCTTGTCATTTTTTGTAGAAGCTTATTTTTTCTTTCTTTGGGGTCCTGTAAAAGTTTCACCATTTTTAGTTTTTTCCATATTAAACCTCATACTATTTGCGTATTACCAAAACTCACACAAGAGGTTTAATAATTAAAAACAAAGGTTTCTTGCGTAGCAAAACGAAGTTATCACAAAGTGAAACGAAGTTATCACGAAGTGAAACGAAGTTATTGCATAGCAAAACGAAGTTATCACAAAGTGAAACGAAGTTATCACGAAGTGAAACGAAGTTATTGCATAGCAAAACGAAGTTATCACAAAGTGAAACGAAGTTATCACGAAGTGAAACGAAGTTATTGCATAGCAAAACGAAGTTATCACAAAGTGAAACGAAGTTATCACGAAGTGAAACGAAG
>CAZITH010000147.1:0-2699 GCA_964542125.1 uncultured Gammaproteobacteria bacterium
CAGGAACAGCAGCAAACGTTATTTCTATTGGTACAGGACAAACTGCAGGATCCATTGCCTTAGGAACTGCAATGACGACAGGAGCAATTACTATTGGGGGAGGATCGATGACTTCAGGAAGCACAACCATCAGGGGAGGAACCGGAGCTGGAGCAATTACACTAACACCTGGAACTGCTGGAACCATAGTAATAGGGGCCGCTGCAGGAACCGGTGCAATTACATTAGGTTCCTCAACAGGAGCACAAACTATAAATATTGGAACCGGAGCAGGAGGAGCAAATAACCAGGCAGTAAATATTGCAACAACGCTTTCTGCGGGTGCTGGAATAAATACTGTTACCATAGGCAACACAAGTACTGGAACAAACGGTAAGAATGCAGTAATTATTAAAGCTGGAAACCAATCAGGATCAACGGTTGCAGGAAACTCTGCAGGTCCACAAGTAACCTTAGGAAATACAGCAAGTACCACTGCCGTTTGTTCATCTTTGGCACTGGCTACTTCACCAACCTCAGGAACTGCGTATGAGTTAAGAGACTGTAGCGGAGCACCAGCACAGGACTATGCTGAGTTTTATCCAACATCTGCTGATGCTGATTTTGGAGATGTAATGGTTGCAAGTTCTGAATTAGTAGACCAGTACAGAGAAGATGGAAAAGGAAATATTTTATACAGCCAGCCTAAAATAAAGGTTGCTAAGTTAATAAAATCAACCGGAGAATATGCTGCGCATGTTATTGGAGTAGTGTCTAATAATTACGGAGACTTCACTTCAACAGGATACAATGTGTTAAATGACAAGGATCATCCTATGCCGGTTGCTCTTAACGGACGTATTCCGGTAAAAATTGCTACTAACTCCCCAGAGATTCATGTAGGGGATTTTATTACAACATCAAGCCAATCTGGACGCGCCATGAAAGCAACACGAGCGGGGTACGTTATAGGAAAAGCACTTCAGAATTGGAACAATAACTCAGATACAGTTATGGTTTTTGTACAGCAAGGATACTTTAATGGTCTTGAAACTTCGGCACTTTCCCAAGGCCTTTCTGGGTCTGATGTACAGCTTGCACAATTCATAGACATGAATGCACAGAATGCAAATATAGCTGGTACATTAACGGTAGATACTATTAAGGCAAAAAATATTGAGGGAATAAATATTTTGGCTGAGAAAATTCAGGTAATTCAGGATAATATTGCAAGTCTTAGCTCTCAATTTACGCAACCAACAAATAATTCTGCGGCAACGTCAGTTAATCTGGAAACATCAGGAATTTCTACTATTTCCGCAGACCTGAATGTAAAAGGAAAGAGCGTTTTTGAATCAGTTGTTGAAATTATTTCTGACCTTATTGTTAAAAACCTAGAAGTACAAAACCTTGCCACATTTTTAGGAAACGTAATTTTTAAAGGTGATGTATTGTTTGCAGGACGTCCTACATTTAATAGTGACTCAGCAGGTTTTGCAGTTATAAGGAAAGGAGGTGATAGAGTTGATATAGTCTTTGAGAAGGAATATGAGAAGAGCCCAGTTGTTACAGCATCTATCTCACTGACAGAAGATTCAGTAGCAACAGAATCAGCAGTTATGAATCAGGGTGTGTCCTTTATAGTTTCAAGAAGATCAACCAAAGGATTTAGTATTATTCTTGACAAAAAGGCAGATTCTGATATTACATTTTCATGGAGCGCACTTTCCATTAAAGATCCTCACGTATTTGAGAGTAGGGCTATTGAAGTTACGCCTACCTCAGCGCCCTCCCAAGTTCTTGGAGCAAGTTCCCAGGAAAAAGAGAGCGTTACCCCAGCGCCTACAGAGTCTCCAGTGCCTAGCATAGTTCAAACTCAAGAGGCAGGGGAGAGTGCCTCACCTTCTGCAGCTCCTTCACCATAAGACTTGACAATACTATGAAGATTTATCTAATATCTATGTATGGCAAAAGTTCCCAAGCCTTCACCGAAAAACTCATTATTAATAGTAATTTTGGTGGTTGTGCTTATGATTTCAGGCGGCGTTTCGTATTACTTTTATAACAAATATCAAGAATCTCAAAAGTTATTAAAAAATCCTAACGCAGCAGCACAAGCAGAAATTGATAGTTTGGTAAGTAGAGTAGGCAAGATTATTGAGTTACCTAAGGATGAAACGCCTACAATTGCTACCGTTTCAGACATCTCAAAGCTTAAGAATCAGCCTTTTTTTGCCCACGCAAAAAATGGGTTTAAAGTATTTTTATACCAGAAGGCAAAAAAAGCCATTATGTATGATCCGTGGGCTAATAAAATCATAGAAGTTCAGCCGCTTTCCATAGGAGACAGCAGTCAACAGGCACCGGAGTTTAAAGTAGCTTTATATAACGGAACCACAACAGTGGGTTTAACAAACACAATAGAGAAAAAACTGAAAGAAAAAATTACAAACATTTCTATTACTGATAAAGAAAATGCAAGTAAAACCACTTATACAAAAACTATAGTTGTGGATTTAACGGGAAAACAGCAAGCATCTGCGCAGGCAATTGCCAAAACATTAAATGGAACTGTTGAGAAACTTCCAGAGGGAGAAAAGAAGCCTGAAGGTGTAGATTTTCTAGTGATACTAGGTGCCTCGCAATAACTTTGTTTTGCTACGCAATAACTTCGTTTCACTTCGTGATAACTTCGTTTCACTTCGTGATAACTTCGTTTC
>CAZITH010000148.1:0-2694 GCA_964542125.1 uncultured Gammaproteobacteria bacterium
CTGCAACCGTATAATCTCGCAGATGAAATACAACAAATTCTTTCTGACATTTTTTATTTGAGCAGTCTATTTGGGAATTTTCCAATTCTGTTGTTCCATAGGAAGTTTTTACAGTTTGCTTCCAAGTTTTGGAGATATATTTTTTGCTTCCGCAGCGTTCACAAGGAAGATCTACGTAGGCAATAAATGGCGCAGAATTTGAACTTTTCATTTTAATTTATAAACGTTAGTGCAATACCTTTTTTTCCAGCTCTTCCTGTTCTACCTATTCTATGAATATAGTCATCATATGAAGTAGGGGCGTCATAATTTATTACATGAGACACGTCTTCTATGTCTATTCCGCGGGACGCTACATCTGTTGCGAGTAAAATTTTTATCCTTCCTTTTTTGAAATCATCTAATGCGCGCATTCTCTGGTTTTGGGTTTTATTACCATGAATAGCAGAGGTTGTAAACCCGCGTTCAGAAAGCGCGCGTGAAAGTTTTTCCATTCCCCATTTTGTTTTTCCAAAAATAATAACTTTTGTAAGGTCTGGTTTTATTAATAAGTCATGCAAAACGTCTATTTTAGACTCAGAGGGAGAAAGTCTTACAATGTCCTGGTCTACATGCGCGGTTGTATTCTCTTTTTTAACAGATACGGTTACTGGGTTAGTTACAAAGGAAGACAATATTTGTTGGGTTTTTGCGTTAACTGTTGCAGAAAAAAATAATGATTGTCTTGTTTTAGGAAGCAAAGAAATTAAATACTGAATGTCATTTATAAATCCTATATCTACCATACGGTCAACCTCATCTAATACTATGTTTTGAAATAAATTAAGGTTAAGGCTTCTGTCCTTTATTAAGTCCTTTAGTCTTCCCGGAGTTCCTATAACAAAATGCGGGTTATGTCTTAGGGCGTATATTTGTCTTTTTATATTAGTGCCTCCTATGGCAGCAACTGCATCTAAATCAGTCCCTTTTGCAAATATCTGAAATTCATCTTTTATCTGAACTGCAAGTTCCCGTGTAGGAACCACTATTAAAACTCTTTGGCCGCGGTCTAGAAAACACTTATTAATTAAGGTTATTAAAAAAGCTGCGGTTTTTCCTGTTCCTGTGTTTGCCATTCCTATAAGATCCCGCCCGGAAAGTATTTCTGGTATTGCCTGCTCCTGAATAGGGGTAGGGGTAACGTATCCATGGTCAGAAATATTTCTTTTTAATTTCTCAGTAATATTAAAATCTGAAAACTGCAGAGTTGATGCTTGTTGTATTTCTTGAGTTGGAAAATCTGCGGCACGTTTGATAAATAAATGTGGGTCAAGAGGTTTTTCTACGCCTCTTCTTGGGCTGCGCGCGAAATTTCCAGACTTATTACCGCCTGAATTACCATGCGTATTTTTAGTTCTTGAACGGTTATTGTTGTATCTTGTGTATGTCATGTTCTGTGTTTGAGATGTGCCGGGATACTTCTGCTCAAAAATGAAGTGTTTTGGAAGTCAAGAGATACAAGTAGAATAGTGAGGTATCTTTATCTTTGAAAAACTAAATCAAGATGTAAGCAGATGTACCTGGGCACAATCTGCAACCAAGATACATTATAGCAGAAACAGAGCGCTTTAGCAATTTAACCGTGCATGTGCTATGTGTCCCCATGAAAACCAGCCTCAATACTGTACAATTGCATAATGAATTTGTACCTAGAATGCTCTAAGTACCGCATTTAATTAAAATATGAACCTGCCGTTAGGAATACTCAATCCACAATTTCACCTCTAGAATTCAAATACAATTTTAATAGTAATTTATTTACCGGAATTATTTTAGGTTGGTGTTATTTCCAAATCCATTTTGCAAAGGGGAGTTTTTCTGGAAATTTATTTAAGAGAGGGATAAACGGAAATGCTAAGAGTAAAAATAGGAAAAACCCTAAAATTGCAGCCCCATCCCTGTCTCCGTTGTCATCATGCGACAGAACAGTGTGGTTCAGAATCCCAATAGGAGTAAGCCACCATGCGCCGGGTGGAATATTTCCTGATTCTTCCTTTATCATTCCATAATCTTCAGTTGTAATTTTTAATTCATGTGCTTTATCCTCCAGTACTCCCGTGTCCGCAATAAATCTGGTGTCATAAGTGGTGCCTTTTTGTAGAGACTGATTTTTAAGGCTATCTTCATACAAATCACTTTGAGCCATGATGGTAAGTTCAGATATGATGGAGACAACAGGGTTTTTCTTATAGTTAGAATCTATCTTTCCGTTATTTTTAAAGTAGTTAGTAGCATTTTTAATCTGTAGGTCTTGTGTTGCTGAATTTTCTTGAGAAAACTGCCTGAAATAATTAAAGGTAGGATTTGCGGACATAAATTTCTGGTAAGGAATTTGAATAAAAATCTGTCTAGTATCAAAAGTGTAGGGTTGAATAGTGTCTAGGTACGTAGCGGTACCTGAGGTTTTATCAAATTCAGTCATTAGTGTTTTTGCAATCAAGTGAGGATCCTCAGTTGCGATCCCCTTAATGGTGTAGGGTGGGATAAATGGAGATTTGAAAAAGAATGCTAGCGTAAGAATTACCACAATAAAAACTCCTCCTCTGATAAAAAGGATAGTGTGATTTGCGCGAACCATATGGGTTTCTACGCCGGTTTTATAAGGTTTTGCGATTCCCTTTAATTTTATAAGAAAGTAGTGGAAAGAAACGAGCA
>CAZITH010000149.1:0-2685 GCA_964542125.1 uncultured Gammaproteobacteria bacterium
CTGATCAAGCCTATGAAAACTTTCAGCCAGAGATTCTTTAATATGCAAAAACCCTTGTTTAATATTAGCTTGTGAAAGTTTGAAAATTCCCTGCTCTACGGAGTCTAAAACAACTGGCGCTTCTTCATCTTCTTGAAACGCTTTTTCTGTTATTTCTCCTGCCATAGTGATAAGGCTTCTTCTGACGTATTTTTCTTTTAAAATGTTTGCATAGTGCTCCAGATTAGAAGCTGTGGGAACGGAATTTGCAAGATCTGTAATGTAGGATGCTCCCCCTACTCTGTCATAAGATTTTCGTTTTTTTAGTGTGTTAGTAAGAGTAACTAAATCTATAGGCTTTCTTTCTTCGTATAGCTCAAGCATTGCTTCAAAAATTTCTTTGTGGGCGTCTGCATAAAAATACTCAGCTTTTACAAATTCTGTAAGAAATGAAGCAGCTTCCTTATCTATAAGAAGGGATCCTAAAACAGCTTCTTCAGCTGCATCATCATGAGGGGGAACACGTCCTGCCGGCATATTACGAAATTAAAAATGTTTTTCCAGAAATTTCTGCGGTTTTTTTAAGATTTATTTTTGAGGTGTTTTCTACTTCTTCAGCTTTCATGTGCGTTAAAGAAAGGTCTCCTAATAAAACTACACATTTAGCATTTATAGGTGCAAAAGCGTCTTTTGCGACTTCTCCTGAAAGTTTTATTATTAATGCGTCAAAATCTTCATCATCTGGAACATATGAAAGTGCGCTGGAGGGTGCAAATAAAACTTTTACCCCTTCTAATAACTGGTACAAAACTCCGCCTTTTGTGTCTTTTCCTGTAATACTTATTCCGCCTACTTCATACTCTCCAGGACCTGAGACAACCAAGCGTTTTCCCTCTACTTTATCTATAGAAAGAGAGTCTTTGTGGGCTGAAGCTATAACTACGTCAGCTTCTACTTTCCCTGAAGGGTCTATCACTACAGACGCGTTTTTTCCTTTTAGCTTTATAGATGTATTTGATACTTTTGAAATTTCCATGAGTATATGAAAATGTGAGTTAAACGAGCATAACACAAATCATACTTTCTTGACAATAGATAAATAATTACGTATCATTATGCCTTACAGATCTTCTGTCCGCTTTTGTAACCTACCATGAAGGAACGAATTGTCATCATATTTATAGCAGTCACCCTGGGACTACTTGCAACAACCATAGGATTTTTTGTATATGAGAACGCAAAGCCAAACCGTAAAATTGAAGAGGTTACAAAAAAGGCTGAAGAACCGGTGAGTAATAAAAAATCAATTCTTCTTACTATTACTGCTCCAACGGACGAATCCGTAACTAGCAAACGCTCTGTTGAAGTAAAAGGAAAAACTGATCCGCAAAACACTGTAATTATTTCTACTAATCAAGAGGATGTGGTAGCAGTTCCTACAAATCTTGGTGAATTTAATGCAACAGTTTCCATAGACACTGGAGTCAACAAGCTCATTATAGAAAGTGTTACGCCCCAGGGAGAAAGCACAAAAGAAGAAAGAACAGTTTCATTCTCAGCAGAAGAATAATATGAAAAACGCTCTACTTTTATTAATACTTTTAATTATCATAGGACTTACTCCTCCTTCTGTTATGGCACAGACCGCAGCACCCAAAGCTGCAACTTCTTCTGCAACCACATCTCCGTTAAATGAGGATGAAATGAAAAATGTCAAAAAAATAATAGATTTAGTTGCAAGTAATTCCGCTTCCCAAAAAAACTCTGAAAAACGCGGAGTTTTAGGAAAAGTCCTCAGTGCATCAAGTACTACTCTTACGCTAGAGGCATTAAGCCATGAAAACAGGACTATAGATATTGATGACATTACTAAATTTTCTGATGCTGCCGTAAAAACATTTGGAGTATCTGATATTAAAACCGGAGATATGTTAGGGGTAATAGGAGTGTTTAACAAGGTTTCAGAGCATATTCTGGCAAGAAACATTACAAGAATTTCAACTGTCCCTACTTATTTTGAGGGGGGAATACTCAGTACTGACAAGGTCAACTTTACATTAGAGGCAATAGATGAAAAGGGGTTTAAAAAACTGATAAATATAGAGACCAGCACTAAAATCACTTCTTTTACAAAAGATGACGGACAGGTAAAGTCTGGATTTTCTAAAATTAAAGCTGGGCAGCGTTTATATGTAGCAGGATTTCCTGATTTAAAAGTTAAAGACCAGATAAATGCTGATAGGATTATTTTCTTTCCAGACCTTGCTATATCCCAGGGGATGAAAAACTACTTTGATTTGGAAAACCAGAACACCTCAACACCTTCTGCAAAACCAACGCAATAATTAAATTTTTCTGACAACTACGCTCGTTTTTTTATTGTTCTCATCAACTACGTCTTTTACTATGTAACCCATTTTTTCTATCCTATTTCTTAAGTGGTCTGATTGGGTGTATTGTTTGTGGGCACGGTAATAGTCACGTTCTTCTGCAAGTTTCAAAACACTTCTAGGAATCTGCATCCGTTTTTTAGCGTTTTCAAATACTTTAAGACCCAATACTTTATCCATTTCACGCAAAGTCGCAGCTTTTTCTCTGTTGGAAACTTTTGCGGTTTTTAAAAGGTCCCACATGATAGAAAGCGCTTTAGGCATATTCAAGTCCTGCTCTAGAGCATCAAAAAAGTCGCGTTCATATTCTATATGT
>CAZITH010000150.1:0-2643 GCA_964542125.1 uncultured Gammaproteobacteria bacterium
TTTTACGTCATCAATTGTGTGGGAATTTGGAGCATTTACTGTCTTTGAAATTGAAGAGTCAATATATTCCTGAGCAACAGCTTGTACCTTTGCGTGTTCTAATGGTGTCAGATCATTTGCGCTGACAAAATATCCTGGTTTGTCTGCCTCGGGATGTGCTTTCTTCCATTCTTCAAAAAGTGGGTGGTACACAATTTCCTCTCCTCCACGCCATCGTCTTAAGAATGAGAATTCATAGACAGGCTCGACCCCCGATGAAACACCTGATACGAGCGAGGTTGTACCAGTTGGTGCGATTGTAAGAAGAACAGCATTTCTGATCCCTTTTTCTGCAATTTGTTCTCTGATTTTTTTAGGTAGCGCTTTTATGTGATACCCCTCTAGATATTTTTCTTTATCAAATTTAGGAAATGACCCCTTTTCTTTTGCAATGTCAGTTGAAGCAATATACGCGTTGTCGCGTAAAGTTTTAAAGATTTTTTCACCTGTAGGCAGTGATTCTTCGGATCCATAGCGCAGCTTCATCATAATAAGTGCGTCTCCCAGACCCATGATTCCTAGTCCAGTTCTTCTAATGTCTTTTGCACACTGTTCATTTTCCTTTAAGAAATAATAAGTGGAGTCTATAACGTCATCTAAAAATCTGGTTGCAACCTGCACATCTTTTCCAAAAGAGTCATAATCAAATTTGCCGTTTTTAACATACGCCACTAAATTCATTGCACCTAGGTTACAAACTGCCCACGCAGATAATGGCTGTTCTCCGCAAGGATTTGTTGCAATAAGATTTTCAAAATACCACGTATTAGAGCGTTTGTTAGAGCGCTCCAAAAAGTGAAGTCCTGGCTCGGCACTTCTCCACGCAGCTGTACAGATAAGATCCCAAAGGTATGTTGCTTTTATGGTTTTATAAACCTTTACTTTCCCGCCCAACTTTTTCCAACCTTCCATATTTCCATCCCATTTTTCGTCATACATGGGGTCATCTAGATCTGGATAGGAAAGCTCCCAATCCGCATCTTTTTTAACCGCTTCCATGAACGCGTCAGAAAGACAAACTGACAAATTTGCGCCATTAATTTTTGTAAGGTCTTGCTTGACAGTTATAAATTCTTCCACATCTGGGTGCCAGTCGTGAAGCATTAACATAAGAGCACCTCTCCTAGAACCTCCCTGCTGCACTATATCTTTTGTTGCTAAAGAGTATAACTCTGCCCAGTTAATAGGGCCTGAAGAAAACCCATTTACTTTTCGTACTCTAGCTCCTCTAGGACGCAAAGATGAAAGGTTTAACCCTACTCCTCCACCGCGCGCCATAATCTCAATCATGGATTTAAGGTTGTCTAAAATTCCGTCTCGGGAGTCTTTTGGGGATGGAATAACAAAACAATTATAATAAGTAACGTCATATCCAGTTCCTGCCCCTGCAAAGATACGTCCTCCGGGAAGGAATTTAAAATCCTTCATAACATCATAAAATTTCTTCCTCCACTCGGAGCGCACATTTTTAGGTTCAACTTCTGAAATTCCGCGTGCTACTCTTTTCCACATTTCCTCAGGAGTCTGTTCAACTGGATTTCCGTCTTTATCCTTTAAGGAATAACGGTCTAAAAATACTTTTAATGATAAGCCTTGTAATTGTGTCATTTGACTAATTTCTCAAGTTCTTTTTGAAAATCTTCTAGATCTAAAAATTGCTTAAATACGCTTGAGAACCGTATATATGCAACTTTGTCTATCTTCTTAAGTCTTGCCGCAACCAGACTTCCTATCTTTTTACTTTCTATCTCTACACTATCTCCTGATCTTAACTCTCTTTCTATCTCGTCTACTATTCTATCTATATCTTCTAATGATACAGAGGTTTTTTGTGTTGCCTGGAAAATTCCCTTATGCAATTTCCCTCTCTCAAACTGCTCCCTGTTCCCATTTTTCTTCTTTACTAATAATGTGATATTCTCTATTCTCTCGTATGTCGTAAAGCGCTTCTGGCAAGATGAACATGTTCTTCTACGCCTGATATTGCCTCCGTCTTCTGATACTCGTGTTTCTACAACCTCTGTTTCTGTGCTCGTGCAGTATGGACAACGCATATTCCTACCTAATTTCCGTTAAAGTATGCCTTTCTAAGTTGTGCACTAGATTTAGTGCCATAGACTATGGTAAGACACTAGATTTACCCTGTCAACATGTAACTTCTATATCAAAATGTA
Organism: uncultured Gammaproteobacteria bacterium; assembly: GCA_964542125.1. GTDB lineage: Bacteria > Patescibacteriota > Microgenomatia > Levybacterales > GWA1-39-11 > JAGORM01. The sequence continues at coordinate 2,214 of CAZITH010000150.1, forward strand.
CCATCTTGTTTTTTAGCCTCGGTTTTTGAAGTAAGAAAAAAGTAGGAAAAATGAAAGACTCCTTAGGACACATTTTCTACACATTTATCCTTTTAAGATTTATATTTGAGGAAAAAATGAGATGCGGATTTTGCAAATCATGTGTTCTCTAGCATTTTTTACGCTTGAAATTTTTCCCGAGGTGAAAAAATAAGGGTTTCTTTTATTATCACCGGAAACCTGAAAACCTTTTTTAAAATAACTTACAGCTATATTGGTTTGGCTTTATAAGCGATCCATTTTTTTCTAATCTTTTAAATTCATCTTGTAATTTGGATCGATTTTTTTTATCACCTTGATTATCTAAATTTTTTATATTTCCCTATTGCTTTTGGACAGAATTAGGACCTTTGATAAAACGTTTTATTCCTTTCGGCCCCGCTTCTTTTTT
>CAZITH010000151.1:0-1397 GCA_964542125.1 uncultured Gammaproteobacteria bacterium
CCTTACTTTCACAAATAAAAAGCGGCTCTGTGCTAAAAGAAGTAGAAAATCTTCAGGAAAATTTTAGAGGCAAAAGGGTTATTAAAAAAAATGTGCAAAATAAATCAGCTCACATTTCAGCAAATAAACGGATAGGATTTCTGGGCCCGGAAGGGACATATTCTCATGCGGCTGCACAACTATTAAAACCCAAAAAGGCAACACTATATGACACACTTTCCGATGTTTTTGAGGCGGTTGTCAATAACTCTGTGGATATAGGAATTGTACCAGCACAAAACACTATAGAAGGGGCCATACGAGAAACTTTTGACGAGCTAGCAAGTCTTCCGGTAAAAACAAGAGGAGCTGTGTACCTTCCTGTTCACCATGTGCTTGCTTCATTAGAGAAGAATAAAAAAAATATTACCCGCATATATTCACACCCTCAAGCCTTAGGACAGTGTAGAAATTTTATAAAAAAAACATTTCCAGGTGTAAAACTTATCCCAACTCAAAGCACACTTTCGGATGTAAACCAGCATAAAGATGAAAAGGGGGCAGCTTTTATTCTGGGAAAAAATGCTGCTAAGGAAAATGGCCTCTTTATTCTGCAGGAAAACATTGAAGACGATAAAAATAACACTACAAGATTCTTTATAATAGAAAATAAAAGCAATAAAGAGGACAAAGTGTTTCCTAAAACGCTTTTGTTTTTAAGTATTTATAATAGGGTAGGAGTTTTAAAAGACATACTCAGCGTGTTTGCAAATGAAAATATTAACCTTTGCAACATAGAATCCCGTCCCAGCAAAGATAAATCCTGGGATTACAATTTTTTCATAGAAGTTGAAATTTCACCTGAAGATGAGAAACTGTTTGAGACACTTAATATACTAAAACAATACTGTCCATTTATAAAAATTTTGGGAGGAGTTTCATAATGGATGAGCTACAAAAATTAAGACAAGAAATTGACGCAGTAGACTCTGAAATTCTTTCTCTTATTGCAAAAAGACTTGGAATTGTTAAGAAAATCGGCGAATACAAAAAAAGGAATAAAATTCCTGTAATTGACACCTCTAGAGAACATTTACTTCTGGAATCCCTTAGGAAAAAATCGAAAGAGTACGGCTTAGATTTTCGGCTCATGGAAAGTATATGGAAGCTTCTTTTTCAAGCTTCCTATAAAAAAGAGAAGTAGTATTAGAAATACTAACCTTGCTATAATTACACATATGGAAATCTTATTGCGCTGTAGTCCCGCATGAAGGACAAGAAGCGCATGTCCAAAAAATATATGGAAAATAATTTACTAGAACAGTTTCAAAGTATTAAAAATGATGCAACAGGTTTGATTCTTTCAAGTGAGTCTTTACAGGAATTAAACGAGATCAAATTAGATTTTCTTGGAAAGA
>CAZITH010000151.1:1497-2622 GCA_964542125.1 uncultured Gammaproteobacteria bacterium
ATAGGTTTTACCAGAGTACGCTACCCAGAAGTAGAATGGGATTGGTATGCATTTGGTGCGCTTAACTTCCCAGAAAACCATCCAGCAAGAGACGACTGGGAAACATTTTTCATAGACGCTGAAACTGACAAGGAAAAAGGCAGGATGCTTTTGACACCCCACACCTCTTCTGGGCAAATACGCGAAATGGTAAAACACGCCCCCAAAGAAACAAAAGACGGAAGAATAAGTATAAAAATGGTAAACATTGCAAAAACGTACAGAAGACAGTCTGATGTTTCTCACACACCTATGTTCCATCAATTTGAGACGTTAGTTATAGGAGAAAATATATCAATCACGCATCTAAAAGGGGTCCTGGACTATTTTGCAAAATCCTGGTTTGGAGAGTCCAGAAAAACCAGAATTAGACCATACCATTTTCAGTTTACCGAGCCGTCATTTGAGACAGATATTTCCTGTGGTGTTTGTAACGGAAAAGGCTGCAATCTGTGCAAGGCCGGATGGCTTGAATTGGGAGGAGCTGGAATGGTGCATCCGAATGTCATCAAAAACTGTGGACTTGACCCCAAAAAATATACAGGATTTGCCTCTGGATGGGGTGTAGAAAGGGTTTTAATGATGAGAGAAGGATTAGAGCTGGATGATTTAAGAACGCTTTATTCAAATGACTTACGGTTCTTAGAACAATTTTGATATGCAAGTTTAAATTCTATGCAAATACAAATTTTAGATTCATGGCTTAGAGAACATTTAGAAACAAAAGCTACTGCGGCACAAATTGCTGAAGTTTTGTCATTAACCAGTGTTTCTATAGAACGTGTGGAAAAAGTGGGGTCTGACTTTTTGTATGACATAGAAGTAACCACAAATAGGCCAGACCTTATGTCTGTGGTAAGTCTTGCACGGGAAGCTGCTGTTGCACTTAACTCAGAGGGAATTACCGCAAAATTTATTCAAAAGAAAATTATAGAGCCTAAAACCCCAACTGGAAAATTTCCCATAAAAGTAGTTAATAACCCCAAACTTGTAAAAAGAATTTGCGCTGTTACTCTTTCTGTAAAACTAGACAAGTCTGCCCAGTTAATTAAAAATAGGCTTGAAGCCTCTAATATAAGGTAATTA
>CAZITH010000152.1:0-2539 GCA_964542125.1 uncultured Gammaproteobacteria bacterium
AAGAGTTTTTTGAATCTGTGGGGTTTAAAAATGTAAAACCTATTATTTCATCTGGAAACGTGATCTTTGAGTCGAATCTGAGAGATGAACAAATAATTGAGCAAAAAATAGAAGATGAACTTCCCAAAAAATTAGGGTTTTTCAGAATGACTATCGTCAGATCTGAAATAGATCTTAAAAAATTTGTGTCAACTGACCCATTCAAGAACATACAAGACGAAAAACCTAACTACCTACTCGTCACTTTTTTTAAAGATAGAAGACCTGAAATTCCAACAGTTTTAGATATGAATTCAGAAAAATCTACAGATTTTATGGCAAAAATTGACAAAATTCACAATAAAGAAGTAACCACAAGAACCTGGAAAACCGTCCACAGGATTTTAAAAGCAATGGAAAATATGTAGTGGCTTGAGATTCTGCATTCACTATTTATTAGGCGGCAAATAAAAATAACATTGCAAAAGTATTGCAGTAGCAAAATGAGTTTTGTATAATATTTCTATCCTTTCGTTTTAATTGCAGGGGTAAAGACATCTGGAAATTTCCTATAAACTTCTGATTTAATTCAGAAGTTTGCAAAAGCGAGCAGAACATCCTCAGCTTTCAGCAGCTTCCATAACCAGTTTGCCTCCCTGCTTTTTCATTTTTTGCGTACAAATGAGCGACAAAAGAATAATTTTTTGGGTTATGGTTTCTTTGGTATTTATGGCCTCAATGGTGGGTATATTTGTTGGTGCCATAATGATTCTTAAGATCTCCTAGCTTGCAAACCACTTATAGCAGGTGTATCATTCCACTTAATGAAGTTTAAAAGGGCAGTTGTTATTAAGATAAATAAAAGTAACCTGCCTCCTGCAGCATGGAAGAAGATTCAGACTTTTGCTTTTAAAATTGTACATCTGCCCCAGTCAGTCCAAAAATCTCATAAGAGAGGAGGGATGCAGACTGTTTATTGGTACCCCTTCAACTCTTACTCAAACGTAGTAGAATAAATTTAATGAAAAAATATTTACGGCCTGTTCTTTCTATCATCTCCGGGTTTTTAACAGTGGTAATTCTTTCTACATTTACTGATTTTATTCTAGAAAGCTTGCATATTCTTCCGGTTGCTAGTGCAGGGCTATATAGCAGAAACCTTTTGCTTTTAGCGCTTTTCTATAGAACTCTTTACACAATTTTAGGAGGATTTGTAACAGCTTATGTAGTACGTAAAAACCCTATGAAATTTGCCCTAATTTTAGGGATTTTAGGAACTATTGCCGGAGTTGCGGGGGTAATTGCGGGCTGGAATTTATCCGAACACTGGTATCCTATTTCTCTTGCAGCAGAGGCAATTCCCTGTGCGCTAATAGGTGGAAAAATTTACACTCTACTCAATTCTAAAAAGCCTTAATAATACATTTAGTTCCTTACTGATTTTTTATATTTCACATGATAAACTATTCACATGGCACAGAAAATCACACCCTTCTTGTGGTTTGATAAGGGAAAGGCTACAGAAGCAGCAAAATTTTATACGGAAGTATTTAAAGACGCAAAAATCCACAATCCAGAACAATTTGACGGTACACCGTCAGGAAGTATAGAAATTATCTCCATAGATTTATTTGGCCTGACATTTACCCTTATGGGTGCAGGACCAGAATTTAAGTTTAATGAGGCTATTTCGTTTATTATTGACTGTGATGGGCAGGAAGAGGTGGACTATTACTGGAACGCTTTAACTTCCGGCGGAGAAGAATCTCAGTGCGGATGGCTTAAAGATAAATTTGGAGTTTCCTGGCAAGTAGTCCCAAAACAGTTAAATGAAGCCATGGCAGACCCTGACCCAGAAAAAGCAAAATATGCCCTAGATCAAATGCTACAAATGAAAAAAATAATAATTGCAGATTTAAGTAAGTAACGCTACGTTCCATGGTATTTTTTGGAATATTCAGGACAGGCAGAACGTGCCACATTTTATTGTTAAATTTTAGATAACAAAATTTTCCGACATATTATGAATAATCAAATTACAGTAGAAACAACCGTCAACGCACCAATTACAACTGTGTGGGACTCATGGAATAAGCCAGAACACATTTCCCACTGGGCTTTTGCTTCAGATGATTGGGGAGCAGAAGCTCTAGAAAATGAGCTTAAAACTGGTGGAAAATTCAAAACAAAAATGTTTGAGAAAAAAAGTGGGAATGGATTTGACTTTGGAGGAACTTACACAAATGTTGTAGAAAACAAGATCATAGAGTACGACATGGACGATAAACGCCATGTAAAAGCTGAATTCCAACAAACTCCAACTGGAGTAAAGATTACAGAAACATTTGACCCTGAAAATGAAAACCCCCTAGAAATGCAGAGAAAAGGGTGGCAGTCTATCCTAGACAACTTCAAAATATATACGGAAAGTCTTTAAGTTTTACTCCATATGAAAATGCAGAATTATCTGAATGTAGATGAGTACATAAAAAAGTTTCCGGAAAATGTCCAAAAAAAATTACAGGAACTTAGAAAAACCATTCAAAAAGCTGCACCTGAC
>CAZITH010000153.1:0-2534 GCA_964542125.1 uncultured Gammaproteobacteria bacterium
TCGTTTATCGGGGAACTTAGACCCCTTCCGTATTCACGGAATTCCCCTGAACACTTACTCGAAAATCTTAACGTGCTTTGTTTGAATTGAAAAAAAAGGAAATACAGGCAGATTAAGGTGGTGAGTCATAAAATCATAAACAAAGGTAGCGTACATCATGCGCTAGTGTATAATAGTCACTATGAAACTTCCAAAGGCTATGTCTAAGGTGATTGAGGATTTTGAGAAACTCCCCGGAATAGGTCCTAAATCAGCCCAGCGTTTGTCATTTTACCTGCTGCATGTTCCGCAGTACGTTCTGGACCAATTTGCACAGGATTTAGTAAACCTTAAAAAAGAAACCGTTTTGTGTTCTTTGTGCTATAACATAGGAGATTCTGACCCATGTTTTATTTGCTCTGATTTAAACAGGGATAAAAGTGTGGTGTGTGTGGTGGAAGATGCGTTAGATGTGTTAGCCATAGAAAAAAGCGGAAAATATAAAGGGTTGTATCACGTATTACATGGGGTGATAGATCCGTTAAGTGGCATGGGGCCAGAAGACATATATATTCCACAGCTTATTTCTAGGGTAAAAACGCTGAAAGATGACGTTAAAGAAGTAATTCTTGCAACAAATCCTACTATGGAAGGAGAGGCTACCGCTATGTTTATTTCCCGGGACCTCAAAGCGCAGAATTTAGATATAAAGACCAGTAGAATAGGGCATGGACTCCCCATAGGCGCTGATATAGAATATGCAGATGAGACTACATTAGACCGGGCCTTAGAAGGGAGAAGAGAATTTTAATGCCAGAAGGAGGAGTAAATGAGCCAGCAAGAAGAGAGCCGTTGCGTGTAAATTCCGGAGAGTGGTTTTTTCCTTTAAGAGGGGTTGCAAGTTTACCGGATACTATTAGAAAGGTAAATGAGTACAGATCCAAGACAGTTGAAATGTATGTAGAAGGTGTGGGAGAGATGAGATTAAGTTTAGATTCAATTGATGCGGGTATGCTTGATGTCCCAATGACCGTAACTTTGTCTGAAGAAGATAGGGCTACAGATCTTTCTGGGGCACTTGATTTAAGAAGAACCATAAAGAATGAACTATTTGGGATAATGTTTGTGGCAGACGCAAAGCGTTTTTTAGGAAAAGAGCTGCCATTTGTAGTAAAAATGAGAACCCCAAGTGGGAACATATACAGAAATACTTTTTCTCAAGAAAATGGTGAGCCTCCCCGGAGTTTACTTAGCGGCTGGAATGTGGAAGGTCAGAATACTGAGGGTTCTATGCTTTTAGTTCCTGACTCAGAATATATAATGGCTAACGTGCAATTTTTATTTGAAAAAAAGCAAAATGAAAAATTTGATTAATACACTGGAAGCAATTAGCGTTTTGGATGGAAGATACAGGGAAAAAGTTGAAAAGCTTTCTGAATATGTGTCTGAAAAGGCGCTTATTTATGCTCGTTTAGAAGTGGAAGTGCTTTTTCTTTTACACCTTTCAAAAAACGGGATTATCAGAAAAATTAACCCACTAGAAGAAAAAGAGTTAAAACAAATTATTGCTGGTTTTAATCTGGATAATGCCCAGGAAGTAAAAGAAATAGAAAAAACTACCGCGCATGACGTAAAAGCTGTTGAATATTTTATTCGGGAGAAAATAAAAAATGGGAGCCTTTTAGATATTTCTGAAAAAATCCATCTCTTTTTAACCTCAGAAGATGTGAATAATATCTCCCAAAGATTGATTTTAAAAAGATCGCTTGAACACGTTATTCTTCCTGAGTTAAAAAACCTTCTTTCACAATTTTGCGAGAATATTAACAAATACCATTCGGTCACAATGCTAGGAAGAACTCATGGACAACCTGCAGTTCCTACAACGGTAGGAAAGGAATTTGCTGTTTTTGCAAAAAGACTATTAATAGAACTTCAGAAGTTACAATCAGTATCTTTAACCGGGAAATTAAATGGCGCTATAGGAAATTACAATTCCTTTAACGTTTCGTATCCAGAAAAAACATACAAAGAGTGGGAAAAATTCTCAGAAGAATTTATTTCACAGTTTGGTTTAAAACTAAATAAAGTTACTACACAAATAAACACATATGAAGATATTATTGAAACTTTACAAATCTTACAAAGAATAAACGGAATATTAATTGATTTTTCTTCAGATTCATGGCGGTATGTGTCTGACGGGTGGTTTGTTCAGAAAAAAATAGACGGAGAGGTAGGGTCTTCTACTATGCCTCAAAAAGTTAACCCCATAGATTTTGAAAATGCTGAGGGGAATTTTTCTTTAGGAAACGATTTAATAGTAGGTTTATCTCAACGTCTTTCTTCTTCAAGACTTCAAAGAGACTTACGGGACAGCACCCAGATAAGAAACGTAGGACAGATTTTAGGATATATGCTTTTGGGACTTAAAAGTCTTCAGAAAGGGTTTTCAAAAATCATGGTTTCAGAAGAAGCGTTGCGTGAAGCGTTAGTAAAAGATTGGAGTATCCTCTCAGAGGCAGCACAAGTTTATTTGAGAGCTCATGAAACTG
>CAZITH010000154.1:0-2520 GCA_964542125.1 uncultured Gammaproteobacteria bacterium
AAAAGAGGTAGAAAACCAAGAATTAATAGCTCCTGAAGCATTAGGGATTGAACTAATGATGTCATTATGACTATTCCCGGTAGAAGCTGAACCACCTAAAACATAAGGCTTGTTCCCCAATGAGTACGCCACATGACTTGCTAATAAATAAGGCAATGAGGCTGTTGTAGACCAATTATTGGTAATATCGGCAGCATTTGCTTTCAAGGGAAAGCAAACAAGCATAGCTGTAATTATGAAAGCTCTTAGAAAAGTTTTCATAAGGAGAGATATTTACATTAGAGCAATTTACATCTAAAATGTCAATTGTCAAAATGAACAACCCCAATAAGCTTTATGAAAGATATCATTCTAACTCTAGCAGACAGATAAAAATAATTGCAAAAAATAATTTCACATATATAAATATTTTACCCATACTAAACTCTTGTCTTAATAAAAACGTTAAAAGAATCTTAGACATTGGTTGTGGTAGTGGAACAATTTCTCTTCATCTTGCATCTAAAGGTTACAACGTCAAAGGAATTGATATCTCTAAGAAAGCTATTAAAGCATGTAAAGAATCTGCAAAAAGTATAGGGTTAAAAAATGTAGAATTTGAAGTTTCAACTTTTCCAGATAATATTCCTAAAGGGAAATATGATTTAGTTTTTTTTAGTGAAGTTATAGAACATTTACCTGATGATGAATTAGCCCTAAAAAAAATTCACAAACTTTTAAATCCTGGTGGAGTTCTATTTTTATCTACTCCTTCAAAAAATGCACCCTTGTATAGACTGGGCCTAGCAAAAAAATTTGATAAAGAAGTTGGACACCTTAGAAGATATACAGTAGATGAATTAAAAAATAAACTTAAAAAAAATAAATTTACCATAAAAAAAATTTACATGAAGGAGAGTGTCCTAAGAAATTTTCTTTTTCTAAATCCTGTTGCTGGAAAGTTCATAAGATTTATTAAATTTTTTTTGGTACAAGTAGTTACTGGTATTGACGATTCGCTTGTAAAAATTTCTGGGGAGTCGCAAATAATTATTGTTTCAAAAAAGAAATCTTAGGAATGCGGGGTTTCATTAGGAAGAAACCTCTTTTAGCTTCAATCCCTCCCGAAATGCCGAATATTACTTACAGCATTTCTTTGCCATTAAAACAATATGAATGTACCAATAAGGTGAACCAAAGTCAATGGCAAGGTAATTGAGTATTGCAATACCGCCGCATAATCAAATATATTTAAATAAGACTACACATTGTTTCCTTACAGAAAAGTTGCGCATTTATTGCAAAAATAAGCTAAATTAGATAAGATACCTTACTACGAAACGCATATGAACAAAAAAATAAATCCTTACATCATAAAATCTGTCAAAAATATTAAAAAAGACACGAAGCAACAAGCAGAAGATAACCCACTAAAAATAGTTAGAGATTTTCAGAAAAAGTACAGAGCTGCTAATGATAAAGGCGCAACGCTTCACTACACGTGGCAAACCAGTTCTAACTCATCGGGGGAACTGAAGCAGAAAAACTACTCAACGGACTTTCAATTAATTTAATATTATTGGAATTCGAAACAACAAAATCGGAACGAGCATAAATTTGCAGTAACAAATTCCATCTTTGGTCATCTTTTTTCAAAAGCTCCACGTTCAAGCCAATGCTTTTTGCCTCCTTATACATAATCGGTCTCCCGTGAGAAAAAGTTTCTTCTGGATTTAGGAATTTGGCAATTTTTTGTTCAATGGTCTCAGTGTCTCCCTCTTTCTTATCCTTTTCTTTTTCAGGTAGATCTTTGAACGTTGTTAGCTTCAAATATCTTATTGCAATGTCTTTTGAAAGCTCCTGGGCAATCTTGCATTCTTCAAGAAATGGTTGATCTATGGGAGGCATCAAAGAGAGTAGACCCTCTACACGTCCTTGACCTGCCATATTTATCCTGGCTAAGATTTCATTGACACCTTTGATTATGGAATAAGCCGACCTTGTAACTATTTTCCCAGTCTGATCTACATATGCAATCTGTGGATCAACGGGTCCTAATTCTGAACTTTCACCTAATATTATCAAATCCGCTCCGAAAGCCACCATCGTTGCTGCCGATTTTGCAAGTTTAGGAACAATAACTCTAAATCCCTTTGAATAAGTTCGACACACATTAATAATTCTTTCAGCTGATAATGGTCTTCCACCTGGGCTGTTTATTATCAAATCTAGTTCCTTCGAATTATCCATACCCTGAAGAATACCCTCTATTGTGTCTCTGTCTCTGTCATCAATCATTGCTGCGGGATGCTGAAAGGAAGAGAAATATGTAATTACATTTCTTTCACCATTTAGCTTACTCCATAGTTTTAAAAGCTCTTGCCTTACTGGATAATTTTGATTGACCTCGTTGAGGATGCTGATTATCTCAGAATTTTGGTTACTATTTTTAACTTCAATTTTCTTACGTGGCATGGAGCAAGTCTAACAAAATGCGGTGTTCATTTCAATGCGTGTCAATTACTCATGTCGCACAATCCA
>CAZITH010000155.1:0-2414 GCA_964542125.1 uncultured Gammaproteobacteria bacterium
TTAAGGATGTCGCCTAAAGTCGTGTCTGTCAGATCAAGTATTAGTCAGGACAAATGAGCTTTGGGCTTTCACCTGTTATCCTAAACGTCTTGAGACCTTCTGATTTATTCACCTCAATCAGATTCTCGTAATCGTAATTATCTTTGGTTATTTCCAACTGTATTTTTTTTCTATTGTCTTTTGAACAGGGTCTATCTACATTATTCGGACTTGGCAGTCGTGAAAAACTTTGTGGCTCTTTGCTTTGGCTCTTCTCCAGCGTAATGGCAAATTCATCAATTACACTGGCAACTAGCGCTGTCACTTTTATAGAGGTTAAGGAATCTGCAGGAAGGTCCAAATCTAGATTTAGGCTAGATTCTGTTAGCTCTTTTCTTTGAATTACTTTATTCTCACGCAGGATTTCGACTTTGAGCTTGGTTGGATTTGATTTTGTCTTGATTTCTAGGCTTTTGATCAGGCAGTTCTCGTAATTAGGCGTCCAATAAATTGAAGTTTCTCTCGAGATCGCAAAACGCAGCTTTTCTGCGCAGATTGGTAGGACCTTCTTTTGTGGCTTGGTCTTGAACCAGGTTATGCCGGCGATTCCGTCCGGACCAAAGACTACAACCTCTGGTTGAAAGAAGCTCGATTGCAGACCTTTTGTTTGAAGTATCTTTTTCCGGAAAGTAATCCATTGATTTTTCTCTGCTATTGAAACCGCCTTGTAAACTTTACTTAGTGGCAGGCATTCTCCTCCATTTAGAAACTGGAAGTTGTACGTTGGTGTTGTTCTATACTGCTGAATAAAGGTTTCTGCCGCTGTGTTTCTAGCTCTATATGTATAATCGTACGGTGCTGAATTGAAATTTGCCTTTGCAAGGCTCATGCATATAAAACTCAAGATCGCGGTGCATATAATTTTTGTTTCCCGAGTTGACTGTTCTGAATTCGAAACGATCTTCTCCAAAAGAAGAAAAATTAGTCCTATCCAGAAAAATGAGGTAAGTGATACATGCCACTGTGAAACTGCATTACGGAAGGCTCCAAGAACAACTGCACTGCTAAAACCAAAAACCATCAAACTTATCGCTAGAGCTTCTGATCTGCCAATAGTCGCTGCATCATAATCTTGCGAAGCCTTGTTCTTACTCTTGAGCTTGGGTTCCTTCAGCAAGAGATAGACGAGATAACCAGCAAATAGCATTCCCAAAAAACCTTGAGTCGTATAAGTCCAGACGGACTTTATACTAATTTGGGAAAGTTCTGAAGTGGTTAAACTACCCAGCATGTCCAGTATTCTTACTGGATTAAAGGTCGAGAATGTATTTGCGGATGCTTTTTTAAAGTTCAAAAGAACTGCTAGATAAGGCAAAGCTGAAATAGATGTTGCTATCAGCCAGCACTTTAGTAGTGTAAACCGACGATGGATGGCGATGAGAGTTAAGTAACTGGAAAAGGCCGGGAGTAGAATTCCGGCGGAAAGGCATGATAAAACGCTGGTAAAAATGAACCCTATTTGCTCTGCGCGCGAATCTGAAGACTTAGCGCAGGCTGAATCGAGCAAGGAAAGTCCTAGAAGGAAAAAAAAGGTGGCTAAACCAAAAACTGTAGACGCCACAGGGTAAACATAAACCGTTACTTGCGTCATGCTGAAACAAATAGCAAACAAAATTGATAAAGTCAGAAATTTGCTTCTTGTTAAAGGCAATGAGAAGGAGGACATTATGGCAATCTTTCCTATGGAAACCAGCAAGCCTAGAAGGCGCTCTGCGAAAAGACTCCAATGAAGAAGCTTTGCATTTAGAATCCAAATGAGCAGTGGAACAATTGCAACATGGCTGCCGTAAGTACAGTCTGCCCAACCCTTACTATCGCCAGAGAGTATTTTGTTAACCGTTGGAATCCATTCAAAATAATCGTCTGAAATCACTTCTGGACTATTGAATAGTACCTCTTGAGTGATTCTTAGAAACAGAATACTTGCTACTATTCCCAAAGTCGCTATCAGCAGCTTGCGCCCATGATTTCTTAAAAAGGACATAAGTTTAGTTTATCCTCATTTCTTGGGAAAACATGGCTCGAGGTATATCCTTTTGGGACCGTTAATCTTGGGTGAATCAGAATAGCATCCGCAAAACCGAAAAGGCTACTGGTTGCCTGGATGCTAATATGAGAGACTATTTGAATTGATTATTGCTTTCAGCATAGTTCAATTACGTAGTCGAGAAGCACTTATTCCTGTCGTGTGACCATCCAACTATTTGCTGGTTTGCCCATTAGTCTTTCGGAAGTGTCAAATTAAGGAGATTCTTGAGGAGCTTAGGGTAACAGATGAAGTGTAAGCCGATTGCTGAAAAGTCTGAGCCTAATGGACCGGCTTCTGAACAAAAATCACTTTCATTCGTTAGCTTCTTAGGTAGGGGTGAATAACG
>CAZITH010000156.1:0-2368 GCA_964542125.1 uncultured Gammaproteobacteria bacterium
ACAAAAGCATCAGCAGAATCAATCGCTCGTAGGAAGAAAGCTGAAGATTTCGATCTATACAAGCAAGGATTTGTAGATATGCAGAAAGGTTTAGAATCTGGCAAATACAAACTAATTCGATTTACAAATAGTAATCAAATTAAAGTTGGTCGCTATTATATATCCATGGGACTCATGGTATATGTTGAGAGTATTGGTGCCAAAAAATTTGTGCATGGTGCACCCAAAGCAAGAACACGATTAATTTTTGAAAATGGGACTGAATCAGAAATGTATGATAGATCTTTGGCGATTGACCTATATGAAGATGGTTACTGTGTGGTTAAAGAAGACGAGATATACGATGATGTTAACATTACTGAAGACACAAAAGGTTATATTTATATAGTCAAGTCATTAAGTGAGGATCCTAAAATAAACACTATAGAGAATTTATACAAGATTGGTTTTTCAAGAACACCAGTAGCAAGGAGAATTGCGGGGGCTAAAGATGACCCTACTTATTTAATGGCAGATGTAGAACTTGTTGAGAGTTTTAAGATCACGGGTGACTATAATCCTCAAAAGATAGAACATTTCATTCATAGAGTGTTTGCAGACGCGGCGCTAGATATATCGATTACTGACAAGAATGGTAAAGAATACATTCCAAAAGAGTGGTATTGCGTTCCGATACATATTATTAGACTTGCCGTTGAGCTCATTGATACAGGCGAAATAATAAATTACATTTATGATATTGAGTCGGAAGAAATGAAAGAGCTGAAGGTTACGACATCTAACAATCCGATTAATAACCCTCGAAAAAATTGAGGTTTTAGATTCATTGATTTACAATTAATTTATGGAAGAACAAGTTGGACAACTTATAGCCACTGTAAAGGAGTGCGCTTCATCAATAATAGGTGAGCTTGGCCCTGGCTGGCAGGAGAATATATACCAAAAGGCGATGGAAACAGCTTTGAGGGATAAGGGGATTATGTATGAGACGCAAAGAATACTACCAATAACTTACAATGGCCATGTCATAGGGGAAAGTATTCCGGATCTTGTTGTTTGGTTGAAAAATGATGGACGAAAAACAGCGGTCATCGTTGAATTAAAATCAGATAGCGCTATTAAAGAAGAGTTTCCTGTGCAGGTGAAAAGGTACATTCAGGAATTAAGAAAGCAAGTGAGAGAAAATGAAGAAGTTTGGAGTACAGGTATTCTAATTAATTTCATCAAGGAAGCTAATAGTAAAAAAATGGAGGATGGATTTGAAGAATTTAATGGGGTACAAGCGCTCGAAGTAACCGTTCAATAAGAGGTCTATTCTTTTTCGTCTTTCGATAAATAATTCTCTGCTTCAGTTTTGAAAACTTCTCTTGGTTCCGAGCCTTTTGCAGCGCTTACAATACCTGCTTCTTCTAATTGTTCTAAAAGTCTGGCTGCTCTGTTGAATCCTAGCTGCAATCTACGTTGAATGAGCGATGCGGATGCTCTGTCGTGTTGCATTATCATTCTAACTGCATCATCAAATAACTCGTCTCTTTCATCTTTTCCGTATGGATGATAATCCTCAATGTAATCTGATGGATCAGGGAAAGCACTGTAAAACTCTTCAAGTCGTCTTAGTCTAATTTTAATACTCACCAAATCTGTCTTTAATTCCTCAAGTAGTTTTTTTGAGTCCTCGTCCATATAGAACGAGTATACACAGGGATTAGAAAACTAGCAAATAAAGGGCATAAGCCCCTCTTTTGACAAGGGTAAAGTGCACTCATTTCATTCGCCCTTGCAAAATTCACCCCCTCTTTAAAAACTTTCTATCTGAAAGCATGAGCATGCTTTCAGGAAAACAAATTCTAAAAAGTAAAAAGATAGGAGGTGAATGTATATGATGCTTATGCCTTCTTATGTTGAGAAAAAACTACCACCTCTTTATTCAAAAGAGAATGAAAAAGATCCTAAAGTATTATGCAAGTTTTTCCTGCCTTTTACTAAATGGACGTGGTATGCAATTGAATTTGACGGAAAAGATACGTTCTTTGGGTATGTAGTTGGGGACTTTCCGGAGTTAGGATATTTTTCACTAAAGGAGTTAAAAGAAATTGAAGGCCCGTATGGAATTGGAGTTGAACGCGATATGTATTTTGACCCTTCCCCATTATCGGAAGTCAAAAGATTTCATGAGTAACAAAATACCTGCCGTATCTTAACAGAGACGGCAGGTTTACAATATCGTCAAAGAAAGGAGGTTTAAAAAATGCGAAAAATAGATCTGTTAGATAAAAAAATCGTTAAATTAATAAACAAACACAGTGAGGAGATTTTAAAATTAATTGATAAACGAGATGAGCTTACAAGAAGCGATATGCAAGGTGCT
>CAZITH010000157.1:0-2360 GCA_964542125.1 uncultured Gammaproteobacteria bacterium
TGATTATGTGGAGGATTTGGATTTAGATTTTGTAAATCTTCTTGAAAAGAAACTATCAGACAAACTAATTCTTCTTTTCAGACGCCAGAAATTGGAAAAGCCTGTTATGGCAAAGACGTTAAAGGAAGAGATTTTAAAAAATCTCCATAATTCAAAAGCGTTAGTGGACTTTGACATAGAATCTCAGCTTTCTGATATTTTAGCTGTACAGAAATTGAAACTGAATCTTAAACTACTGCTTTCTTATCACAATTACTCAGAAACCCCCTCAGATGTAAAACTTTTATCAATTCTTTCAAAAATGAAGAAGTATAGACCACTAATTTACAAGGCATCCTGTTTTTGCAACACTTATGAGGACGCAGTAAGGCTTATCAAGATCTTAACAAACCTTAAAAATGAAGGCAAAAAATGTATTATTTTAGGAATGGGGAAACATGGAGTATTAACTAGAATTGCAGGAATGATTATGGGAAATGAGTTCTCATTTGCACCCATGACTCTTAAAGAGGCATCCGCACCAGGACAGTTAACCCAAAAAGAACTCAGGGGAGTTTTAAATATTATAGAAAGGAATAATTGACAAAATGGGTGGAATAACGGAAAATGGCAATGGCTTATTCCAAAGGATTATAGATGGAGGTATGAAACCAAACAGACAGTTAGAAAAACCAAAAAACACTCCTTGGAAGTGTGCAGTTTTAAAAGACAATACATATGTCAGTCTTTCCCCGTTTATCCATACAGAAGGATATAAAGCTGTAGGCGTGCAAAAAGGATTTGTGTATAGAGAACTCTCAATTAATCCTGACGAACTGGGACAAAAAATAAAAGAATTTAAAGATCCTACGAATTTTTATAAAGGTATTAGCGTTGGGGTTCCTTTTAAAGGAACGGATGGTGTAATGAGAAAAGATCAAGCTGGTCTCTATGTATATCTTGATGCTGTGGATGAGGCTGCGGAAAAAATTGGTGCTGTAAATACAATTGTGGTTCAGAGGGAACAGGGGAAAAGTCGCCTTGTCGGAACAAATACTGACGTTGTAGGTTTTGTTGACTCAGTAAAAGAAAAAGGGTTAACTTTTTCTGACAAAAAAGTAATTATTTATGGAGCTGGAGGCGCTTCCCGAGCAAGTATTTACGGTGCTCTTCAAGAAGGTGCCTCAAGCATTACGGTAGCTGTGCGGAATTTAACAAGCGATAAGGCTATGGGCACGTCAAATTTATTCTCAGACGACCCCCGAGTTAAACTTGTGCCTATGGCTTCTGCTGATATACGTGATTATGACATTATAGTTAACACTATTCCGCTTCATGATGACAATAAGTTTCTAAACGTACCCGTTAATAAGATTACTAAAGACCATATTTTAGTGGAGTGGAAATATTCAAAGGAATTAGAGAAAACTGAATTAGAAGAAGAAGCTGAAAAACGGGGGGCGCAAGTTATCTCAGGAAGAGATATATTGCTTCACCAAGCAAAAGGCCAGTTTGAACTTTACACAGAGAAAAAAGCTCCATTAGAAGTAATGAGGCAAGCGGTCAGAACTGCTACAAAAACTTAAATATGAAAAATATTATTTTAATAGGATTTATGGGAAGCGGAAAAACCACCGTAGCTCATCTGGTGGGCAAGGCTTTAAAAATGAACGTAGTAGAAATGGATGATTTGGTATTAAAAAATTCAAAAAGAAAATCTATAAATGAGATTTTTGAGAAAGACGGTGAAATTCGGTTTAGGGAATTAGAAATTGAGACAGCAAGGTCAATCAAAGATTTAGATAACACAGTAATTTCAACCGGAGGAGGGGTAGTCATGAATAAAATAATTTTGGACTACCTGAGGCAAAATGGAGTAGTTGTTTATTTAGACACCTCGTTTTATGAAATTCAAAAAAGACTGGAAAAAACTTCTGACAGGCCGTTATTTAAAAATATTTTGGCAGCGCGAAAGTTATTTGAATTCAGAAACCCCCTGTATGATTTTTTCTCTGAATACATGGTAACTACAAATGATAAAGATCCTCAGGCTGTAGCATCTGAGGTGGTAAAGAAGGTGAAAGAACCCGGTTTTACGCCCTCAACTTCACGCTCCTCACTTTCCAGCCGGATGAAAAAATAGTATGGCAGGAAACACATTCGGAAACATTTTTCGTGTTACTACCTTTGGTGAATCTCACGGCGGAGCTGTGGGATGTGTAGTTGATGGATGCCCTTCAGGTCTTTCTCTTTCTGAAAAAGATATCCAAAAAGAGTTAGACAGGAGAAAACCAGGGCAGAGTAAAATTACAACTCCTAGAGCTGAAAAAGACACAATTCACATTCTTTCAGGTGTTTTTGAAGGAAAAACTAGCGGTACT
>CAZITH010000158.1:0-2353 GCA_964542125.1 uncultured Gammaproteobacteria bacterium
TAGCCGGTAGCGCGGCTCTGATTATCGCTGTACCAATCAGTACGGTCATCGCTGCTTATGTATATAGCAGAAAACAGAAAACATAAAACGCCCATGCGGGCGTTTTGTAATTTTTGGTAGCGGAAAAACATTATCATTGGAAAACTTACCTAGTAACGATTGGTGAGGTTTACAAGCTCATAACCATGAGCTAAAATATCACAAAGGGGGATAGTATGAATAAGATTAAGATAATAGATACTCCACCTGGGTTTGCACCAGAAGAGATACGAAAACAGTGGATTGGGGTAATAATCCCATTATCAGAAAATCCGATCCCGGAAGATAAGGTTGTCATAAGAATTGGTAATCAAAATCGCGGGGGTTATAAGGTTCGCGGGAGCGAAGCTGTGTCTGCACTCAAAGAAGCTGGTAAACACGAAGCTGCTGAGTTTTGGCAACCTTACTCAGGTGGTGAATTTGAGTTTAAGAAAAAGTTCTGTAAACTGATCGAGTAATTTTTGCAGAACATTTTATAAGGCTTTTAAGGAACGTTAAAAATAACGTTCCTTTTATTTAAGCTGAATTAGTTTTCATTCTCTGTTGGTCTATTCATTTTTCTGAAAATGGAAAACTGTTATCGTATCAATAAAACCAAATTACTAAACGCCCATGCGGGGGTTTTGTAATTTTTTGGTAGCGCAAAACAAGATAAGTGGGAGTAGTAAGTAACCTTAATGTGTTAAAATATGGCTATAGAGCTAAATGAAACTATATGTCAGAAATAATACAAAATTTTGATGATGAATATGAAAAGCATATACAGGATAAGCATGCTAAATGGGATACTCCAGAAGCATTTTTATTTTCAGAGGTGGAAGCTATAACGCATGCTAAACCAATTTCCAGAACTCGCATCGTCAAAGGCGAAAATAGCGAAGTTTACAAAATAGAAACGAAAGAAGGAAGAGACTTGATTGCTCGAATATCTCATAGTGAAAATTCTCGTTTTGAACAGGAAAGATGGGCAATCATTCAAGCTAGATTGGCAGGTGCTCCTGTTCCAGAAATTTTAGGTATCAAGCAAATTAGAATGGAGAATGGTTTGGTAACTGTTTCAATTCAAAATGAAATTCCAGGTGTTCCTATGGAAGAAATGAGTTTACTCCAAGAGCCAGAGTCGATTGAATTATACAAGAAACTCATGAAAGATGCAGGTAGTATATTGGCAAAAATCCATTCTGTAAAAATTATAGGTTTTGGGGTATTGGATAAAAATGGTAAAGGGCAATGGACAAACTCCGAAGATTTATGGTTAGAAATGGAAAAATGGAGAGGTGAAATTGATGAAGTGGCGGCTCGAGCTAATATTAGTGCTGAATTGATAACCAAGGCATTGGATCTTATGAAAGTAGCTGCAGTAAATTGTAAGATTGAACAACCAGTACTTATTCATGATGATTTTGCACCGAAACATATTATGGTTGCTGACAATCATATATCTGGTATTATTGATTTCGAAACATGCGAAGGTGGTGACCCGGTTCGTGATTTTGCACGCTGGCAATACCATAAAAAAGAATTTACAATTGATAATTTATTGGAAGGGTATGATGGTTTATTACCGTCTGATTTTGAATATCGATTGAGACTATGGAAAGTTCATATGGGACTTACAACGCTTGAATATTATCTTGAAGATGGTAATCAGGCAGCTATCCATAATACTATTTTAAAGCTGGAAGAAGACATGAATGCTTTAGAGTAGGTTTGCAAAAAAACGACCGCATCAAAGGTCGTTTCTTGGTAGCGCAAAAACATGACGCTTGGAAAACATACCTAGTGACGGTTGGTAAGCTTTATAAGCTGTTTATTTATCAAAACAGTTTAGAATAAATTTTCTCCGCAGCGTCAGATTTTTCAGTAGGAGGTTGGTTGCCCGATATAATCATTAACCATTCGTAAAATTCTAAATCTTGCTCATGAATGTATGGCAATGCTTTGTACGGTGGCATTTGACATTCATTCCGCAATTCAAACCAATATCTAATCACGGCTTCATAATAAGAACCTAGATGATAGAATTGTAGCTCGGGTTGAGAGACTGTGCCTTTAATCCTTTCCAATAATCTGAGTCCTCGATTTTTCCGATTTAATAAATCTCTTTCAGATAAATTTCTACCTTTGCCATAAACATTCTCAGCTTCAGTAATAAGATTTTTTGCAAAATCATTCGTATCAAATAAAATTTTAGCACCTCGTAAGGTTGTTCCAAAGTAATCAATAAAATCATATTCTTCAAGCGGTAGATAGATTACGTTGATATCTAAATTTTGATTCTCAAATTTTTCACTTCCCCCTTCAACTTTAGAAT
>CAZITH010000159.1:0-2345 GCA_964542125.1 uncultured Gammaproteobacteria bacterium
GGAAAAGAAAGAGGGTTAACAAATGTGGATAAAGAGGGAGCAGCTTGGGATGCCACATATGTTCCTTATACATTTAAAGATGACGCTCCAGCTTCAGAAAGAGCAGCATCCCAGACTGTATCTTTTGATTTCTGGCAAGACTACAACATGTATGCTGTGAAATGGGTGTACGACAAGCAAACAAATACATATGAAAGATTTAACGGGGGAGCAAAACACATAGATAAAGATACTGGGGTTCAGCTAAATACTAAAAATCTCGTGACACTTTTCATGAGAGAAAATGACGCAAATGATGGATATGAAAATAATCTTCATAGGATTTATACAGATAAAGGTACTGGAAAAGCAAATATCTTTATGGATGGGAAACAAATCCAGGGAACATGGAGCAAGGCAAGCAGAGAGGCAAGACTTAAAATATTTGCAAATGGTCAGGAAGTGAAATTTAACAGAGGAAGAATCTGGTTTGAAGTGGTTCCGTTAGGTAATGAAGTTTCTGTACAGTAACTGCAATTTCTCCCTCGACACTCCCTTTAAAAAGTGTTACAATTAATTACTCGAACGAAATTTTTTTTCAATCAAACACGATCGTTCGTTTTTCTCCTGCCTGAACTTGCACTATGTTACGAGATCTCATAACTTCTAAAACACGCGTAAAACTGCTTTTATTATTTTTGGATAATCCATCAGAGATGTATCACGTGAGAGAAATTGTAAGACGCGTGAGTGAAGAAATAAACGCAGTAAGACGAGAACTTATACTCTTAGAGAAAAAAGGCATCCTTCAAAAAGAGCCGCGGGCAAATAGAGTCTATTATTATCTAGATAAAAACTATCCATTTTACTATGACCTTATCCGTCTTCATGCAAAAACAAGCGGTTTAGGATCTGATATTATTAAAAATAGGGTAAAATTAGGCAAAGTTAAGTTTGCAATGCTTTCTGGAAAATTTGCCAGAAACATGAGAGAGAATCCTGAGGATGTTGACCTTCTCATAGTGGGTACTATTGTGCTTCCAGAGCTTACATTAGTAGTAAAGCAGGAAGAATCCAAGCGGGGAACAGAAATAAACTATACGGTTATGACTGAGGAAGAATTTATCTTTAGAAAAAAAAGAATGGACCCTTTTATCACCTCTATAATTTCTGGCTCAAGAGTCATGCTTATAGGGGATGAAGAAGCGATGTTGGGATAACAACAATATGACCGGAAAGTTTCTTATGCTGCTTTCCGGTTTTTTTGATTAAATTAATATATGTCAAAATTTAAACAAACAAAAAAAAGAAAAGGTTTTGGATTCCTCTTTTTTCTTGCTCTTGCCACGGTAATACTTTTTATTTTTGATTTACCCATGGGAATAAAAGTAGGTAAGCAGACACTACCTCCTTCAAATCTTAATTTTAAATTAGGAAACCTAGTTATCCAGAAGAGCCTTAATTATAAGCTTGGTTTAGAGCTTCAAGGAGGAACTCAGCTTACTTATAAAGTTGACATGAAGAATATTAAAGCCTCTGATCAGCAGAGCGCTTTTGAAGCAGCCAGAAATATTATAGATAGACGCGTGAACTTCTTTGGAGTTGGGGAGCCAACCATCCAGACTCTTAAATTAGGCTCTGATTATAGAGTTATCGTAGAACTTCCAGGGCTGTCTAATGTGGCATCTGCAATAGATTTGATAGGAAAAACTGCTCAGCTTTCATTTTGGGAGCAAGGGCCAGAAATAAAGGGTGCATCCCCATCTGCAGATTTGCCTGTAGGACTCTCTTTGTTTTTAGGGAATAATCCTATAAAAACAGCTCTCACCGGAAAGGACCTTAAAAACTCACAAGTTGTTTTTGGTAATACTTCTTCTGCGGGTCCTCAAGTTCAGCTAGACTTTACCACACAAGGCGCAAGAATATTTGCAGAAGTTACTAAGAAAAATGTGGGTAAGCCTCTTGCTATAGTTTTAGATAATCAGGTAGTTGAGGCGCCCAGAGTAAACCAGGAGATTGTAAATGGAAACGCTGTAATTACCGGGAATTTCACAACCGAAACCGCAAAAAATCTTGCAATTCAGCTTAATTCTGGAGCACTTCCCGCGCCCCTTTCTATAATTGCTCAAAATACTGTGGGGCCTTCATTAGGTATTAATTCTTTAAAACGTTCACTTTTTGCTGGAATTTTAGGTTTTATTTCTATAATCATATTCATGAGCTACTTGTATAAAAAAGAAGGCATTCTTGCATCTATTGCACTAACTATTTATATTATTATTTCACTTGCTGTCTTTAAATTTATTCCAGTTACTCTAACGCTTGCAGGAATAGCTGGATTTATTCTCTCTATAGGGATGGCGGTT
>CAZITH010000160.1:0-2342 GCA_964542125.1 uncultured Gammaproteobacteria bacterium
ACCGATTAACAGACCACAGACTCAGCGAGTCATTTCACAACTTGCCAACTCTCATGGATGGAAATATTGGGGAAATTGTAGAGGCTTTACAAAAACACGAACAGGAAGAAGCAGAAAGCTAATTGGTTAATACACAGCAAGCAGTATCCGACAAGCTCGAAAGGTCGCAAGCCCAAACAGCAATATGAAAGAACGAGTTAGGCAAATTTTCCAATCTCTTCCTCCTGAAGGCGTAGCAATCCACGGTACTAACCTAGCCCGTGCAAAAAGAATTCAACAAGAAGGATTTCAACCTCAACACCTGCATCCAAGAATGCCAGTTGACGAAACACACTATTTTGTACAGCCACCTAACTTCAATCCTACGTATGCAGGAGAACATATTCAAGATCTTAGACAAAGATTTAGAGATGCCTTGTTAAAATATGCACAGCGCGCAATTACAGAACCAAAGTACAAGGTTGGTGACGAAATGGATGATAATATTCCGGCATTAGTAGTATTTAAACCTCTTCAGAGATTTGATATGTCACTTATAGCAAACAATGTAGCACCTTTTTCCATACATAATAAGGAAAAAAGAAATATTCCTCCTCAAAATATTTACGGAATAATACCTGTCCCCATATACATGGGGTCAAATGAGTTAATCCTGGATACTTTCAGACTTCTTGAAGGAAAAAGGGTTATAAATTCTGCAAAACTTCCACAACTTCAGAAAGCGTAAGCTTGGTACCCTTCATTTGCGGGTTTTTTGTGGAACCATTTAAAAGCATTCTTTTAGAAACGTGAAGATACCATGTAGCTTCTTTATCTAATGTTAAAAGCTTCTCGTAAACTGGGGTTAAATCTACATCAACATCATCATATTCACTTTCTTTAGATCCAGCTCTTTTTTTGGGACGAGCCTTTATGCGAACTACTCCATTTTTAGGATCTTTTCTTACCGCAATAACATATCCCTGAATTTGAGCTACCTTTAAAACTTCATCATTTATGGTTTCTATGGCAAGGCCTTTCCCCCACTTTGTGTTAAAGTGAATTCCTTTCTCTTTTATCTCCTCATCTGCCCAGATTTTATTCTCCATTCCATGAATTGAAGCGTCTAAAAGGTCAAATCCAAACCGCAAACAGGTCTGGTCATCTTTAGGAAACTGAACCTTTATTCCAGAAAGAAGTGCTACCATAGACATTTCATACACGTCAGCGGTAGGGTTTGGGAAAAACACTTCCTGAAAATGGTCATCATCTATAACATAATTTACTATTCTTCTTAACGCTTCTGTTTTATGTTTATTATTCTGAAGCTCTTCTGAGTGTTTTAACACATACTCAAATGTACGTGCTGCCGCACAGGTATTATCATCCTGAGTCTGATGATGGTCCAAAGGTCCCATACCAGTATCTACGTGAATTACTTCTTTTCCACCTAAATGTTCTATAACGTCTTCTGAGGCATGCTTAGTGTTAATTCTCTGCCCTGCTGGAACAGTTACTACTTCAGCGTCAGTCCACCCTGGCAAAAACCGTTTTATAAGCCAGGCAGACGAAACGGCATCTAGATCCGGAGCATTATGCGTTACGATTACCTTGTGCATAGAAAAGATTATACAAAATACTTGCTACCAGATACTAGATACAGGTATTATTAATCTATGCCGGATAAGCCTACTATCACTCAGGACCATCATGATAGGTACAGCCAAATCATGAATACCGCGGTAAAGCCTGCCGCAGGAAAATCTCCTCCAGGAGCTCCTGCTGACAAGGCAAGCATAGTCTCTACTCTTCTTTCAACAGTTGCAAACCCGAAAGGAATTGGAAATAAAGTGTTTGTGTTTACAGGCAAAAAAAAGATAGTTTTAGACGGAAAAGAACAGGAAGTAGAAAAAATTAAAACCGTAGATATGACTGCAAAAAAGGCTGAAACTAAAGTTATTTCATCTTCTGCTCCTATCCCAGAAGCTGCGCCTGAAGAAGATTTAAAGATAGAAACCATGGCTCAAAAAGAAACAGCTCCAGCGCCTATCCCTGAACCTATAAAACCCGCACAAGTCTTATCCCTTGATAAGAAAATTGAAACTCCTAAAATAGAAGTTGCGCCGCCTCCGCCTCCGCCTGTTAAACCTGCAGCAGTCCCTGCACCTGCAAAAAAAACTGCCGCAAAAGCCGCAAAAGGCGGGAAAATGGGGACGCCCATGATTATTCTTTTAAACGTTGCCCTGGTACTATTTATAGGTGCGTGGACGGTATTCTGGGCGGTTTTCTTTGGGCTGTGGACCCCTAGCTTTTTAGGAAAGTAATAACCTCATCAACAGTTTTTAGACTTGCTTCTTTTTCTG
>CAZITH010000161.1:0-2340 GCA_964542125.1 uncultured Gammaproteobacteria bacterium
CCAGAACGAGCCATTATTATCTTTGGATTTTTAAAATTTGATATTGCTTCTGATTCTAATCTTGTTTCTGTAAAATGAAGTTTAGGGAAACGAAACAAATCATCTCCGGAAGAAATAGTTTTTCTTGATTCCTCATTGAAAAGATTAGTGCTATGTTTATAAATTTCGGTTATTTTTATAGCTAAGGGAGAATCAAGGAAAACCGACACATCTGGAATTTCTTTATTTTGTACCACTTTTTCAAACTCTTTCTGCGCTTTTTTTGCGTCGTCTTCAGTGTGCAGTTCGGAAACTATCTGAAATGCAAGTTCCTTTTTAAGCCCCATTGGATTTTCATTATTTTTAAGTTTTTCTTCTATTTCTTTTAGTTTTTCTTCTGACACATTAGTTCCTAGTCTGAAGTATTCTAAAATAAGGTTGTCTTTAATAGACATTACTTTTCCATACATGTCAGAAGGTGAATCATCCAGCCAGATTGCATTCCCCCATCTCTTGCTCATTTTTCTTCCGTCAGTTCCCGTTAAGAATTCGTTTGTCATCACAAAAGATTCTCTATCTTCCAAATCTTTTATAAGAGTTCTTCCTGCCTGCATGTTAAATGTTTGATCTGTTCCGCCTAACTGAATATCCGTTTTTAGTACGTAGCTATCATACCCTTGCATAACTGGATAAAGCGCTTCATGAAGTCCAACTTTTTTCCCATCAGCAAGCCTTTTCTTAATAAGTTCTCTTGAGGCAAAATCTCCAAAAGAAAAATGTTGACAAAGTCTTACGATTTCTGTGAAAGTAAGTTTTGAAAGCCACTCGGAATTATTTTTTACTTCAACTTTACTAAAGTCCAATAACTTCTCTGCCTGTTTTTTGTATGTCTGGAAATTTTCCTCAATTTGTTCCGATGTCAAAACTGGCCGTTCGGAATCTTTATCAGATGTGTCACCTATTAAAGCAGTAAAATCACCAATTAAAAACGTTACATGATGACCATCTTCTGCTAATTTCTGAAGTTTTCTTAAAGGGACTGCGTGTCCCAAATGAATTTTTGTGGAGGTAGGGTCAATTCCTAAATACACATTAAGTTTTTTGCCAGATTGAAGAAGTTTTTGAAGCGAATCCTTATTGGGGATAATATTGGCAACGCCTCGGGTAAGTAGATCATCCATACGGTTATTATAGACACCGCACCGAGTGTTTTCAATTAATAATTCGCATTTGATATAATATTTTAATGCAGCAGTATTGGAAACCTAGGTCAAGACGTTCTAGATTAAGTAGGTTAACAAACGCACGGCTCAACAGAACTATTCTTATCAGTAAATTAATCCGTTATGGATTTTTTGCTCTTATTGGGTTTACTGTTCTTTTCTTTTTGTATTTTCTCTGGGTTAGTAGAAGTCTTCCCACCCTGGGACAACTTTCTAATTCTAAGACAAAAGATTCCACAAAGATATTAGATAAAAATGGAGTTGTCCTCTACTCTATTTATAAAGACACTAATAGGCTCTATGTACCCTTAAAAGACATTCCGGAAACACTTCAGCAGGCAACTATCTCCACAGAAGACCAGGACTTTTATAGTAATCAGGGATTTTCTATAAGAGGATACTTGCGTGTTCTAAAGGATTTAATTTTTCATAGATCTTTAACAGGAGGATCTACCATAACTCAGCAATTAGTTAAAAATTTACTTCTTTCTCCGGAAAGAAGTCCTACTAGAAAGCTTAATGAGTTTATACTTGCGGTTCAGGTAAATAGTAAGTTTTCTAAAAAACAGATTCTAGAACTTTATCTTAATAACATTCCATATGGCGGAACTGCTGTAGGAGTGGAGGCTGCTTCTAATCTGTACTTTGGAAAACACGCAAAAGAATTAAACCTTGCTCAAACTGCTTTTCTTGCTGGCCTTCCCCAGTCCCCCTCTAGATATTCTCCGTACGTTTCTGGCAGCGGCAAATTATATATAGACAGGACTAAATACGTTTTAACCAGAATGAGAGAGGATGGAAATATCACCCAAAAACAGGCGCATAACGCTTTGAAAGAAGTACAAGGTTTTACTTTTCCAGAGCGTCAAGCAAATTTAAAAGCTCCTCATTTTGTCCAGTACATACGGGAGCAGCTGGTAAAACTTTTTGGAGAGCGCCGAGTTGCAGACGGAGATTTAACAGTTGAGACAACTCTAGACTATAAAATTCAGGATCTTGCTGAAAAAACTGTTTTAGAACAGCTGGACAAATTAAAGGGATTAAACGTAGGAAATGGCGCTGCTACGGTTTTGGATCCAAAAACCAGCGGAATGTTAGCTATGGTGGGGTCTAGAAATTATTTTGATACGGACCACGA
>CAZITH010000162.1:0-2286 GCA_964542125.1 uncultured Gammaproteobacteria bacterium
GCTGTCATTTGTTCTCCCTGACCTGATCCACCAAACACAAATCCTACAGCATCAGAATCATCTGAAACTTTTTGCGCTGCTTTTCCAATAAACTCCGGGTAATCATCATTCCTGTCGTATTCATACGCACCGCAATCTTCCACGTTATATCCGTTTTCTTCCATATATTTTTTCACTTCATCTTTTATATGGATTCCTGTATGGTCAGTTCCGAGGTATACGTTCATAGAAAGAGTGATGCTTTTTGGTCAGCACCTAAAAGCTTTATTTTTCTCTCAACTACTTCTTGAATTGCTAAACGTGCTGGAGCTAAATATTTTCTGGGATCAAACTCTTTAGGGGTATCCCCAAAAGCTTTTCTTATAGCACCCGTGAAGGCAAGGCGTAAATCTGTGTCAATATTAACTTTCTGAATACCTATTTCAACTGATTCTTTTATCTTGTCCTCTGGAAAACCCTTACTCCCCTCTATCTGGGCTCCATATTTATTGCAAATTTCTACATACTCTGGAAGAACAGAAGAAGCTGCGTGCAAAACTAATGGAATAGAAACTTTTGCGCGAATATTTTTTAAACGCTCTAAATCTATCCGGGGGTCTCCCTTAAATTTATATGCACCGTGAGATGAGCCTATTGCAACTGCAAGACTGTCACACCCTGTTCTTTCTACAAATTCTGCAGCTTCATCTGGATCCGTATAAATTCCTTGCCCATCTTTCCCGCCTTCTTCACCTGCATCAAATTGTGATCCAATTAACTGACCCAATTCTGCTTCTACTGAAACGCCTTTGCTGTGAGCGTAATCAACAATCTCTTTTGTCATTTTAATGTTCTCTTCAAAGGGTTCATGGCTTCCGTCAATCATGACAGAGGTATATCCCTCATCTACTGCGCTTTTACACATTTCCACAGATGGTCCGTGGTCTAAGTGCATAGCAATAGGAAGTCCTGACTCTTGCTCTGCTGCCTCAATGAGTTTTTTAAGGTACGCTGGATTTGCATATTCACGCGCACCTTTACTGATTTGTAGAATAACGGGGGCGTTGAGGTTTTTTGCAGCTGCTACAATTCCCTGCACTATCTCCATATTGTTAACATTAAATGCACCTACTGCAAAATTTTCCTCCTGAGCTTTTTTAAGAAGCGTATCCGTGGTAACGAACATACACTTAGTTATATCACACTTTTATTCTTTAGGAAACATTCTATTACACAGTCTTTGACTCTTTAGCTTCTTACTAAGAAATAGTAAATTACAAAACTTCTGGCTGAAACTCTTTATGGGATTCCAGCTGTTTTTGAATTTCATCTGGAGTCAACAGCCCAGATTGAGCTCCTACCTTTTGCATGACTGAATTAGAATTAACTGCACCCCAGCGCATTGCCTCTTTCACATCATTCCCGTGCAGTATGCATGCAAAAAAGGCTGTGGCATATGCATCCCCTGCCCCGGTTTTATCAACTGTTTGCGCGTCTGTGTCAAATGGAGGAAGGGCATACAATTCACCCTTTGAGTAAGCATATGCACCCTTTTTCCATCTGTAATTGACACTGTCTCCGGCCCCAATTGAGACAACTTAGTAAGCAAATCTTTTATATCTTGCCCATGTTCGCCTTTTTTTTCGAGTAATTTTTCTCCCTCTTCCTTGTTTGCAAAAAGAATTTGAGAACCCGCAATCGCCTCGTATACCACGTCTTCTAGACTAGCAAATTGAGGAGAACCCGGAGAAAAAGCAACCACCATGTGGTTAGAGTGAATAAAAGAAACTATATCTTTATAGGCCTGTACCCACTCTTTGCCAATGGACGTTAAATACATTGCCTCATAAGTTTCTACATGTGAGGGGTTAAATTTATGTTCACGCACTTCATGGTGAGAAAGAATTACCCTGTCTGTTGAAAAATCTAAGATTAAAGAAATGGAGGTATTGTCTCCAAATCCATCATGCTCTATGAGTTTAACTCCCTCTTTATTTATGGAGTCATGAATAAGTGTAGAGAACAGATCTGTCCCAAAATAAGTATAAAAGGAGCTATCTAAACCTAACCTTTTAAGCCCAACAGACACGTTTGAGCCATTTCCCCCCAGACACATTTGACTAATATTCACAGGAACTTTATCCCCTAAATTAAATGATACAGACGTGTCTGTTTGGGTAAAAGATGAAGAAAGTTGAGGGGAAATAAAAACATCTATATCACAAGACCCTATTACCAAAGTTTTCATGAATAAATTTATTGTAGCATGCATTTTTTAAAAAAAGCAATCGAGCCTATCATTTTTTC
>CAZITH010000163.1:0-2233 GCA_964542125.1 uncultured Gammaproteobacteria bacterium
TTACCTCTCCTCCTATTTCTTTAACAAGTTCTATCATTGCGTAAACATCAGCAATTAAAGGAACGTTTTTGATAGTAACTTTTTCAGAGGTAAGACAGGCTGCAACTATTGCTTTTAAAGCCACGTTTTTAGATCCAGATATTAAAACTTCTCCCTTCAGACTGTTTCCTCCGCGAATTGTATATTTTCTCATGAATTTACAAGGTCGTAAGAAATCCGGTACAAATCCCCTGCGCCTAGTGTAACTATAACATTATCTTTCGTGCCAAATGTTGTGGTTAAGTATTTTACCACAGGTTGACGGTATTTAGGGAAAAAATAGGGAGAATAAAAGAGGTCTTCAGGCGTTCTTTCATCTTTGAAAAACATGACTTTTTTCCCGTTTTTCTCCATAGTTTCTTTTATTTCTTTATATAGTTCATCATAGGTAACTTCTTTTTCGCGTTTTGAGGTAAAGATGGGAAGAAAGATAACTTTTTCTGCACTTTTAAATGCCTGAGAAAATTCATTTTTTAATGCAACCGTTCTAGAAAGAGTGTGGGGCTGAAATAAACAAACAATATTTTTATTAGGATATGCATTTTTTACCGCTGTAAGCGTTTTATCTATCTCATCTGGATGGTGTGCATAATCATCTATTATTATTGCCCCGCCTTTTGTAACACCAACTTTTTCCTGTCTTCTTTTGGTACCTTTAAATTCCTTAATAGCTTTTGCAATCTCAGAATATGACACCTCCATGCTGTCTAAAAGCGCTATTACTGACAAAGCATTTTTAGCGTTATGATATCCCGGAACTGAAAGGGAAAATGTTCCAATAGTTTCCCCATCTTTAAAAACATCAAATTCACTTCCCCACCCATTTTCTTTAAAGTTTTGAATCTGAAAATCATTGTTGTCTTTTTCCCCATAAGTTACCACTTTTACGTCCCGTCTTAGGCTCTGTAAAACTTCTCTTACTCTGGAAACGTTTTTATCATCTCCATTTAAAATTGCCATTCCATATTTCTGAATATTTTCAGCTGCAAATTTTTCAAATGCAAGACAGACTTCTTCAAGATCTTTATAGACATCAGGATGGTCAAAGTCTATGTTATTTATAATTGCGTATTTAGGATGCTGGTAAAAAAATTTAACAGTCTTATCTTTTTGAAGATCAGACACAAACTCATCAGCTTCTGCTACAAAATATTTTCCAGAACCAAAATGCCCTGAGTTTCCCAAAGGAAAGACCTCGCTTGAACCTAACGTATAGGAAGGGTCAACTCCTAATGAGGAAAGTGAAGAAGCTACCATTCCGGTAATTGTAGTTTTACCATGACATCCTAAGATAGAGATTCCCTGAAATTCCCTGTGAAATAAGGCTCCATCCATAAAATACCCCACAGCCTGGCCGTGTGTTAAAACAGGAACTCCTAAAGACTTAGAAAAAACGCACTGAGGATTTAATAACCCGTCATGCGCGGCCGTAGTTATCACAAGACACTCTTCAGGCTTATCCTGAATAAATTCTTCAAGAAACTTTCTCTCAAAAGAGGAATCTATATGGATGTTATTTTTTGAGAGCACTTCGTCAGTTAGGTATACTTCCGGCACATCTGATCCAGAAACTTCAAATCCCGCCTCTTGAGAAAGAATAGCAAGAGACGCCATCCCTACTCCTTTTATACCCACAAAATATATACGTTTTACGCTGTTTTCCTTTATGTCTTGGGCAATTTTCATCTTTTCGTATTATATCAAGATTTCCTTTGTAAAATCATTTTTGATACAATTATTTAATGGATATTTCACATGTTCCTGCCTATGAACCGCTGGAAGAAAAAAAGGTGGGGGAGCGAATTTATAAAACATCTATAGAGGGCCTTTTCTATATTTCTACCACTGTTTTTCCAGATGAACGCGGTTCTTACAGGGAGGTTTCCATTATCCCTGACCTTCAAGGTGTCTTACCCTTTGAGTTTATTATTAAACAAATAAATCATTCACGTTCAAATAAAAATGTTTTAAGAGGAATTCACGCGGAAAGCTGGAATAAACTTATTACCGTTACCTCTGGTATGTGCCTTTGTGTGTACACAGATTTAAGGCCTGATTCAAATACATTTCTACAAAAAGAATATGTATTTTTAGGACCTGAAGAACAAGCGCTCCCTGGTTCTGTTTTTGTGACACAAGGTATAGGAAATTCATTTTTAGTTTTAAATGGACCTTCTGATTATATTTATGCAGT
>CAZITH010000164.1:0-2218 GCA_964542125.1 uncultured Gammaproteobacteria bacterium
TGAAAAGTTAAGTACCTAAATGCTAATGGGTGAAATCCTCTGTCTTCTAAATCTTTTACTGTATACATATTTCCTAAGGACTTACTCATTTTCTGGTCGTCTACTTTTAAAAATTCATGGTGCACCCAAAACCGCACAAACTGTTGACCAGTAGCAGCCTCTGACTGAGCAATTTCATTTGTGTGGTGGATAGTAATGTGGTCTACTCCACCCGTGTGGATATCTAGTGTAGGGCCTAGATAGCGCATAGACATAGCAGAACACTCTATATGCCATCCTGGAAATCCTTCACCCCATGGAGAATCCCATCTGAGAACATGATCTTTAAATTTTCCCACAGTAAAAAACCAGAGGGAGAAATCCGCAGGATGTTTTTTCTCTGAATCAACCACCACTTCATCCCGTACCCCTGTTTTTTTGTCCTCCAAGTCTTGTTTGGAAAGCTGTGTATACGTAGGGAATTTAGAAACGTCAAAATAAATAGCCTGAGAAGTTACATAAGTAAAGCCTTTTTCCATTAAAACTTCAATAAGCGCAATCTGGTCCTCTATGTGTTCTGTAGCCCTGCAGATTACCTGGGGAAGTTCAATGTCTTCTTTTTTAATGGATTTTAAAAAATCTTCTTCAAAAAATTGAGCTACTTCTAAAACACTTTTCCCAAACTTTTTAGCGCCTTTTTCCAATTTATCTTCTCCAGAGTCTGAATCAGACGACAAATGTCCCACGTCTGTTATATTCATGACGTGTTCTACCTTCCATTTATTCTCAAGCGTTCTTCGCAAGATATCATCTCCTATGTATTTTCTCAAATGCCCTATGTGTGTATGGTCATATACGGTAGGACCACACGCATACATCTTTACAGTCTTTCCATCTAGTGGTTCAAATTCCTGGATAGTGCGAGTTAACGTGTTGTAAAGCTTCATACGCTCAATTCTATCAAAATTTGTGTGATCAATCCAGGTTTTTGTGTTGTATAATACTTTTTTTATGAAAGAACAGTGTAAATATTTTCCCTTCAAGGAAAAGGTGACAGGGTTTCATTCTAAATCTCAAGATTCAGTTGTAGCAACACTTGAAACAAATCCAGTACCGTTAGTAGTTAAATGGAACAGGGAGAAGTTTAAACGACAACACATAGAAAGTGTTGCAGTGTTTTTACAAAAAAGCATTGAACTGTATAAATTGGCGCTGGGAGAAGAGTTTCTTATCCCTACTCAAATTGTTATTGGAGCAAAACAAGATGGTTCTTCTATGAAACCTAAGGTATATCAGGTTCAGCCGTTCATATATCACACTACTACGCTTTGTGCTCCTCAGGAGCTTATAGAATCTGAGATTGTAAAAAGTCAGTGGGGCATATTAGAACCCAGATTGTCTCGGCTTTATCAAATAGCACGAAATGTTAAGCCGCTGATGCAGCCGGAAAGCGTATTTCCTGTTAATATTTCAACCGGATCCGCAAGAAAACAAGCATTATGTAACGGAAATACATCTCAAGGCACTTCTGTCCCCAGATCACAAAACATACTCTTAGAACAGGGGAGCAATAGACTGCTGCTTTGTGATTTTGGAAAGTATCAGCCATGGAGACCTGAAATGCAGTTAGGATATGACACAATTAAAAAACACCTATCATAAAGGCTTAATTATTTTTTGGATTTACTATCAAACAGAGGATTATACAAAAAAACACTTATTTTACAAGAAGATTGCTATTTGATAAGTTCCTGGATGCCTCTGAGCATTTGGTTATCGTATCCTGGGGTTTCTTTTGTTTTCTTCTCATCAAATGCTACTTCTACATCCGGAGTAAGTCCTACTTTATGAACCCATGTCCCATTAGGCGTAATCCATTTCCCTATAGTCAAGTGGACTGATGCTCCGCCATCTACGTCAACTGCCTGCTGAATAGTTCCTTTTCCAAATGATTTTTCTCCTACTAACTTTGCTCTCTTGTGATCCCTTAAAGCACCTGACACAATTTCAGAAGCAGAAGCTGATCCTTTATTTATAAGAACAACAACCGGTTGATCCAAGAGAATTCCGGCACGGTTTACTGACATATCAGTTTTATCCCCATTTGCATCCACTTGGGATACTATAACGCCGTCTCTTACGAATTCTGATGCAATAAATACAGCATCCTGCAAGTATCCGCCAGGATTATTTCTTAAATCTAAGACTATCCCTTTAAAGTTTTTCTCTGCAGCAATTT
>CAZITH010000165.1:0-2212 GCA_964542125.1 uncultured Gammaproteobacteria bacterium
GGTTCTAACCCAAGCTGCTTCATAGCTTTATGTCCTCCAAATCCCTCAACTATTTCCTGAAAAAGTCTATGCGGACTATTTGTATCTCCGTTGTAAACATCTCTAATGTCCGGGTGATATGGAGCAATAATTGAAACATTATCTTCTTGTTTTTCATAGATAGGAACAGGAAAATTAGCATGAGTTTTTGTGGAAAGATGCACGTTCATGTCTTCTCTTTTTATAAAACCTTTATCTTCTGGATGTACGGGGTGATGATCCTCTACTTGATATAAACCTTCCAAACGTTGGTGAATCTCCACGTTATAAAAAGGCGCAACTATTGCAACAGGAACGCCTAATTTTCTGTAAATATAAGACCAGTCTCCCACCACCATTCCTAATCCTCCCTGCGCTGGCATGTCATGCCTATAACTTTCCATGGAAATAATTGCAACTGGGGATCTATCTGTAAGTTGGGGGATTAAATCTGGACGGTCTATTGCGGTAAGGTAGTCTCTTTTTTTTCTTTCTGTTTCTATAGATCTAGCGTCAGACTGTAAAAAATCTGCTTGCCTACGAACATCAACTCCAGCTGCAGTTCTCTGCCGTGTCTCTAATGCCATAAATTCAAATTATCTTAGTATATTGGCTCAATTTATGCTTGACGAAATCCTGACAACTATTTCTGCTTCAGTTCAAGCAACCTACTATTTTAAAATAATCTCTCCGCTTCTATTCTCTACAATTCCACGCATTTCCAAACTAGAAATAATTACCATTAATTTCATCATTGAAATCTGTGTCTTTTTTGCAAGTATATCAATAGTTAATGCCTCTTCTTGCAGTTTGTCAATGATTAATTTCTCTTTGCTAGTAAGCAAATAATTTCTTATTCTTGCCAGATCTGTCTGCTTTCGTGAAGAGTATTTAAGCTGTTCCAAAATATCTTTTCCTGTGCTTGCCAGAAACGCTCCTTCCTTCAGAAGCTTAATTGCGCCTTTACTCATGTGAGAGTGAATACTTCCAGGAACTGCAAATACAGGACGGTTTAATTTTCTGGCTTCTTCTGCAGTTATTAGAGAGCCAGAATCCTCAGCTGCTTCTGTAATTAAAACACCTAAAGACAGGCCCGCAATGATTCTGTTTCTGGCCGGAAATAAACCTGCAGATGGTGGAAATCCGAGTGAGTATTCTGATAGTATTAAACCTTTGCTGTCAAGGATGTGCTCATACAGATTCTGATTTTCAGCTGGTGTGCAGCAATCCACCCCGCATCCTAAAACTGCAATAGTTTCTCCATTGTGCTCAAGCGCTGTTTTATGTGACACCACATCCACCCCAAATGCAAGCCCGGACACAATAGTAAAGCCGTTAAAAACCAGCTCTGAAGTAAGTTTTTCAGTTACATCTTTTCCATACGAAGTTATTTTTCTTGCCCCCACAATTCCAATCTTTCTTTCAGCTTTTAGAATTTCTACATTCCCTTTGCAATATAAAACTATTGGCGGGGCATCTAACTGTTTTAAAGATTCCGGGTAATAAGAATCTGTATATCCTATTACCCTAACTTTAGTCTTTTTTAGTTTATCTAGATAAACCTGAAGATTAAACTCTTTTTTAAATACCCTAAACTTCTCATATAATTTTTGGGTAATTAACTTTTCCGCAACAGCTTCACTATCTAATCCTTCCCATGCACTTTTTGCAGACCCAAATGCGTTCAATAACTTAAGAAATGTTTTGGGGCCTATCCTGTCACATAAAGAAAATAAAAGACACGCTTCATTTTCAGTCATGAATTTATCATACTGAGCGGAAGTTTAGAAGTAAATCACGCAGACCTTTTAACAGGAGGAAATGCAAGTGACCTAAGCTTATCGAACTGTCTTACCTCAGCTGCTTCTTTATCTGGTTGGGCAAATGATCCACCATGAGCGCTTCCTGAAACTTCAACGAGCGCTAACATTGAAGCGGCCTTTCTTGCAAGATACTCTCTATCAGTTGGCTCATTCTCTTCTCTCAAAATAGATTGTCTATCTTCATCTGTCTCTGCTCCAACCACTTTTTCTGCTTTCAGATCTAATTCGTGCTTCTTATCATCAGCCACTAATTCTTCAATTCTTCTAAAAGCTTCACCGATTGATTCTTGGGGTATGTTTCCATCAACTTTGATTTTTGGACCATCAGGAGTTTCATGTATAACTTTTAACTCGCCAATATTTTCTGCTCT
>CAZITH010000166.1:0-2209 GCA_964542125.1 uncultured Gammaproteobacteria bacterium
ACTTTCTGCAGTACGGTGGAAAAGAAGGAAATGTAGATGTGGTAAAAGCAATAAAACGCTCAAATGATATTTTTTTCTATCACGCAGCAGATGAAGCCGGGGTAGACACCATAAGTAATTGGGCAAAAAGGTTAGGGGCGGGGAGTTTATTAGGTATAGATCTTCCTGGTGAAGTTCAAGGGACAGTTCCTACAGAGGAATGGAAGCAAAAAACCCTGGGTGAGCAATGGTATACAGGGGACACCTATAACTACGGAATTGGACAGGGATATTTACTTACCACACCTCTTCAGGTAAATTTCTGGACAACTGTTTTTGCAAATGGAGGGACACTTTATAGACCGCACATCTTAAAAAATGATGTTAAAAAAATACGGGAGAACATAGTAAAAAAAGACTACATAAATTTAATCACAAAAGGAATGGAAGAAAGCTGTGATACAGGGGGAGTTGCATGGCCATTATTCAATTTCAAAGTTCAAAATCCAAGATTAAAAATTGACGGAATGAACTATACAGAAGACGCTTCTTCATCTGGGAAAATGACCAGGGTAAAGCTGGGCTGCAAAACGGGAACTGCTGAAATAGGCGGGAAAGAAACAAAACCACATGCATGGATTACAGTATTTGCACCATTTTATAACCCTGAAGTAGTAGTGACTGTTTTAGTAGAAAATGGAGGAGAGGGTTCTAGTGTTGCCGGCCCTATAGCAAGAGACATTTTAAAGGACTATTTTGAGAAGAAAAATAATTAATTTTTGAATTTGAAGGTGGAGAGGATTTCATTTATTTCTTTTTCTGCATTTGTGCTCACTTTTCCACCGTTATCTCCCGTATACATAAATTCATATACTTTTCCGTTTTTCACCTGAATAATTTGATCAATATCATAGTCAAATCCGAACACTGCATGAATACCCGCAATTTCGTGATTATTGTAGTTTTTGAGTGTTTTCTCAACCTTATCAGCTATAAATTTTCCAGATTGATCATTTGGATGAGTGCTGTTGTCTTTTAAGTGAAGAAGGTAATTATTCAGGAGTTCGTTTTCCGTTAGATTCTTGGGATTGTTATCTGAAGAGATTGTCAGTGTATACCAGTCTTGATAATTTTTTTCGATTTCAGGTCTTGATCTTGAAATTATTACTGCACTGTCTGAACTGTTTTTCCCTGTCATAAAAAGATATGGATTCTTTTTTATTTCCACGTCAAGATTAGGTGGATATGTAATTGTGAACTTGTTCCCCGGATCAGTATATGTTTTCCAAGAGGTGATATTTATTGATTGATTTGGCGTTGTGGAAATCTGCTTTGTTAAAGATGTGTTCGGTTTTGTTTTGGGCTTTAGAGATTTTGAGATGTAGATTGTGGTGCTTGTTCCAATTGTTAAGATTAATAAAACAAGCATTCCCCAAAAAATATAGATTAATTTTGATTTTTTGGGAGTAGGCTCTTGTATGGGATTTGAATCTGAAACCTGAGGGGTGATGGGTGCAGTTTGTGGAGCTTGATTTTCCATTTTATCTTTCTGGGTAGGGGACGGAAAAGGAGCTGCTAACCTTCAAATTATCTAACTTTTCCTGATAAATTCTTCCTATGAAAAATCCCGCTATGGGTAAAAGTGCAAACAAAATAAGTGCAATAATTTTAGAAAAGGTAGTAACAGTAGTTAAAGATTTAGGTAATTTAGCTGATGATTTTTTAGCCATATACTTAGTATTTCAGATTTATTAATGATTTTCAAATTTAATATTTTTGCTTGACTTTTTTATGCCGTATTTTTATAGTTAGAATATGCCAGATATGAGCGCAGAAGCATCTTTACCAAGTAGGATTACTCAGCCGGATACTTCTAAGACAAAACCAAGTGGAAGATTTCAAGGGCTTAGAGAACGTGTGTCTAAGATTTTTAATGGAAATATGCTTGTTACCCCTGATGAAACCCCTACAAAAACAGAACCTAATATAATTGCAGGAAGAAAGCTTCCAGAAGTTGATAACGGGATAATTCCTCCAATGACTTTCCCAGATAGACCAGAAGGTTTTCCCAGAGCAGAAAATATTGGCGAGTTAAAAGTTATACATGAAACTCCTGATGGTCCAGTGATAGATGCAGTGGGAGGAAAACCTCACACGTTGTTAGAAGAAATGGATGGAATTAAAGAATTGGTTCCAGAAGTAAGAAGAAAAGAATTGGATAGTATGGTAG
>CAZITH010000167.1:0-2156 GCA_964542125.1 uncultured Gammaproteobacteria bacterium
AATATTTACCAACCTCCGTGACTTATTTGATGTCTTTTTACCATACGAAAGACAAAAAACAACAAACGGACTTCGGATCCTGGTTCTTAATTGGCGGGATACTAAGCACATGTGGGCAGGTGGGGCAGAGGTATATGTTCACGAAATGGCAAAAAGATGGGTAAGGGATGGAAATCTAGTTACTGTTTTTTGCGGAAATGACAGAAATAGTAAGCGTAACGAAACTATAGATGGTGTAAATATCGTAAGACGTGGTGGGTTTTACACAGTATACCTATGGGCTGCTATATATTACATTCTTAGATTCAGACGGAATTTTGATGTGGTTGTTGACTCGGAAAATGGAATTCCTTTCTTCAGTCCTCTTTTCTCGACAAAACCTGTTGTGCTCCTCATTCATCATGTACATCAGGAAGTGTTTGTTACAAATATGAAATTCCCACTAGCATATGTCGGCAAATTCATAGAAGGGAAATTAATGCCGTTCATTTACCGTAACAAAACAGTCATAACTGTTAGTGAATCTTCGAAAAAGGAAATTATAAAAGCAGGAATTGCAAATGAGAAGAGCATTCGATTAGTAAATCCGGGTATTGATATAGTTACTGCCAGAGTTAAAAAGTCAGAGACACCTCAACTTATCTACCTTGGAAGACTTAAAGCTTATAAAAATGTTGATGTAGCAATCAGGGCGTTTGCGATGGTGATTGAAAAAATCAAAAAAGCAAGATTTTTAATTGTGGGAGAAGGAGAAGCGATAAGGGATTTGCAAGACATTGTTATAAAGATGGACTTGTCCGACAAAATTAGCTTTTTAGGTAAGGTGAGCGAGAAAGAAAAAACACGTCATCTTTCAGAAAGTTGGGTAGCCGTACAACCTTCAGATGTTGAGGGATGGGGAATTACGGTTCTTGAGGCTAATGCCTGCAAAACGCCAGTCGTTGCTTCAAAGACAAATGGACTCAAAGACTCAATAGTTGATGGGACAACAGGAGTACTCGTTCCGGTAAAAGACACGAAGGGTTTTGCGGCGTCTATCACAAGACTAATGAGGAATGAGAAATTAAGAACGACCTACTCGAAAAATGCTTATTCGTGGGCAAAAAATTTCAGCTGGGATGAGACATCTAAAGATTTCTTGAACGTCTTGTCATATGAGGCTACCAGCAGACAACGAATATTTTCAATCGAGCGCGTCGGGTATCTTATGAGCAGAGTTACATCACTCTTTTAAATTTATGAAAAAGTTACACATTATATTTCTGGATTTTGACGACATCAAAAACCCGCTTCTTGGGGCAGGCCAAGCACGGGCAACCGTTGAAGTGGGAAAGAGACTTGCTGCAAGGGGACACATGATAACTGTTATTTGCTCCCGTTATCCCGGGTACAAAGACAGGAAGGAGAATGGAATACAGTATAAGCACATCGCAATAGGTACAAATAACATACGGTTAAATAACCTTCTCTACATTCTATTGCTTCCTTTTACTGTAATGCGTCTTAAAGGCGATGTTATTGTTGAATGCTTCACAGCGCCAATCTCGACGCTCTTCTCACCTCTCTTTACTAAAATTCCGGTTGTCGCTCTATCAACTTCATTTGAAGCTGATAGATTTTCAAAATTGTATCATTTTCCATTTAACAAAATTGAAAGAATAGGATTAAGTAAATATAAATATTTTATTGCTCTTTCTGACTTTTTCGAAAAAAAAATGAAAAAAACTAACCCGCAAGTTATATCAAAAGTTATTCCCGAAGGTGTTGATACAGAGTTTTTCAAAATAAAAAGAAAAAAAGCAAAGCATATCCTTTTTCTTGGAAGACTTGATGTAGGACAAAAAGGAATCGATTTACTTCTAAAAGCATATTCGCGAATAGCACGAAAGGCAACATACCCACTTATAATTGCCGGTAACGGACCAGACGAAAAAAAAGTTTCTGAACTAATTCATAGA
Source organism: uncultured Gammaproteobacteria bacterium (assembly GCA_964542125.1). Taxonomy (GTDB): domain Bacteria; phylum Patescibacteriota; class Microgenomatia; order Levybacterales; family GWA1-39-11; genus JAGORM01. Next base: position 1,959 of record CAZITH010000167.1, read on the forward strand.
TATGATTTGCAAGACAAAGTAAAAATGGTGGGACCGGCGTACGGCAAAAAGAAGTCGAAATTACTTTCCGAATCATTGTATGTTGCTTTTCCATCAAGAAATGAGACATTTTCCTGTTTTGCATTAGAAGCATTAGCTTCTGGACTACCTATAGTTGCATTCGATATTCCGGGGATTGCATGGAGTGGAAACGAAGTA
>CAZITH010000168.1:0-2136 GCA_964542125.1 uncultured Gammaproteobacteria bacterium
AAAAAAGTAATGAGCTTAGATAAACGTGTAAAGGAAGCACAGAAATTTGGTTTGAAAACTGTGACGTTTGAATCTGCAAAAACACTTTCAGAGCTTATACAAAAGCAATATCCTCAACGAAAAAACTCAGCAAAACCTCAGTAATACAATGTAGCTTAAATATGGGGCTTAGGTAGACTACGCATACGTAAGGTGATATAATTTAATTGAAAATACAATACTTTTTATGGCAGTAAAAGCTAAAAAATCATCAGCAAAAAAACCCGTAAAAGCAGTAAAGAAACAATCTGTTGCAGTGTCAGAGCTTGAGAATGTTGCTAGGGGTAATCTTGCAAGATCTGCCTTTCACGGGATTCTTCTTCCCCCTAAAGTTGTAGCTCAAATTGCAGAAGAGGTTGCAAAAAAAGTAGTTCAAAGAGTGCCCCGTTCTGTTCCCAGAAGAAGGCCGGCTGAGAAAAAAGAGTCTGCCGGATTTATATTAGACACCTCAGCAATTATAGACGGTAGGATTTTTGAGTTAGTGAAAGCTGGTGTATTTTTTGGAAATTTCACTATTATTGCTGGTGTTTTAGATGAGTTGAAAAATATTGCAGACTCAAAAGATGACGTTAAAAAAGAACGGGGCAGACGGGCACTTCATAATCTAGATGAGTTTAAGAAAAATAAGGAGGTTAAGCTTATTCATGCAGAGGATCTAGATAGTAGTATACCAGTTGATGAGCGTATTATTGCGTATGCCAAAAAAACGAGAGGAAGAATTATAACCTGTGATTACAATCTTTCTAAAAAAGCTAAAATTACAGGAGTGTTTTCTATAGATGTATTTGAGGTTGCCAATATCTTAAAAACCACAGCAGTTCCTGGGGAAGAGTTTTTTGTAAAAGTAGTTCAGAAAGGAAAGGGTCCAGGGCAGGGTGTAGGATATTTACCAGATGGGACCATGATAGTAGTAGAACACGGTGAGAACCTCATAGACAAAGCTGTTAAAGTAGTGGTCTCCCGGGTTATCGCAACTGATGCAGGACGCATCTTCTTTGGGAAAATTGTTGAATAATTGTAAGAAAGAAATAATCCTCTTGTAAAAAATTCCCAAATATAGCTATAATGATTTGAAATCAAGAGTAGGGGAGAGTTTTGGCTCTGTGAACCTACAGCAACCCTTCGCCGTTTGGCAAGCCCTTTGGATAAAATAGGCGAGTATGGGTGCTCCACCCAACCCATAAGGGAGGATTTTTAAACCAATGCCTCTCTTTTTCAAGAGAGGTTTTTTTGTTTAAAGTGTAAATTATGGCAGGTTTGAATATAGAGCAAGGTGGAATCCGCGTACAAAAAGGGGAATTAAAAAGAATAGTTCGGCCTGTTGCGGGTAGGTTTTTCCCTGAGGGAAAATTTGAGTGGGAGGAGGTTTCAGACGCTCAGGCAGTTCAGCTTACCGTATTTGATCCTGAAAACCCTTCTAGAATGTGGCTTAAATTTAAGTTACGTGATAGGGCACATGATGGTTCTGACTGGAAAAGTTCAAATCTTAATACATGGCCCAACATGCACAGAGATGACAAGCTAAGGAGATGGACAAAGGGCGTAGAAGAATCTACTTATTGGATGGATCCAGAGCATTCTATAGAAAGAAAAAGAGGAAAAGCGTATGCGGACTTTGTGGAAAATCCATATGAAGCTCTTCCATGGGAACATCCTTCAGAAAGAAATCTAAATGAATGGTTAAGCCATTTTAAGGATGTAGTAAATGCTGATCAAAAAGTATTTCCTGGATTTTATTCTTTTCAACCGCTTCCTGCTCAGGTAAGAGCAGATATTTTGAGCGGGACACAAAATCTGCTTGCAGATCAAGGGTACGATTACTTATCCCGTGTGCCCACTTGGTTTCATGTATATATGAGTGACATTAAAAAACATGGTTTTAAGCCTACGCATAAAGCTGATAAGTTGCAAATAGACGAACTTATAAAAGAGCTGAAAACGGTATCTCCTGAGGATAGAGCGTTGAGTAGTTGGCTTGTGGTTCTGCAGTTTTTTAATCAGTTGGTAGTGGATCAGGGAGGTAAGCCAGAAAGATATGTAGGAGATAAAAATGTATTCAGAGGGGCAGATGGAAAGATTATTACGTACCCATTATCA
>CAZITH010000169.1:0-2126 GCA_964542125.1 uncultured Gammaproteobacteria bacterium
ATGGCATACAAAAGTTCCAAAAAGAATTGAAACCCTACATGACAGGGAAAGGAACTGTTAGTTTTCCGCTAGACAAACCCCTACCACTTGATTTAATTACAAAAATTGTGGAATATAGAGTCAAAGAGAATGAAAAGAGATAGATATGTAAGTAGTCCTACGACAAAAATGTCGCAGGATCATTCTTCTTCATATTTTATATAAGAAGGATTGAAGAATGGAGGTGACTTTAATATATGTTGAATTTTAGCTCAATAATGCTTAACACTGAAAATCTAGACGTCTTAGTCAAATTTTATAAGGAAGTTTTTAATAAAGAACCGGAAATGATGGAGGACGGATATGCTGGATTTGTTGTGGGGACGGGATTTTTTGGAATAGGATTCCACGACAAAATTCACGGAAAAGCAAAAGATGCAGACCGTGTTCTTTTTAATTTTGAAACATCAAAGGTAAAAGAAGAGTTTGAGAGGGTTTCTAAAATAGAAGGAATAACTGTTGTAAAAGAACCATATTCTATGGGTGAGGGAGATATGTACTGGGTTGCAACACTTGCTGATCCGGACGGAAATCTTTTTCAATTAGTAAGCCCTTGGGATGACGGAGGAAAAAACTAATGTGCAGAAATATTAAGGTGCTTTTTAATTTTGACCCTCCAGCGACAGATGAGGAAATAGAAATGGCCTCTTTGCAATATGTAAGAAAACTTTCTGGTTTTCAAAAGCCGTCATTAGAAAATGAAGAGGCTTTTTATATGGCCGTTAAAAAGATCTCTAGTGACACAAAAGATCTGTTAGTTTCACTTAAAACTAAGGCTCATTCCCACAGCAGAGAAGCTGAAAAGCAGAAGAGGATTCTTAGAAACAAAAAAAGATTTGAAAAGACCGCTACTTCAGCATAATTTGAATTTTAGACCTCTAGTTTGGTAAAATCCCCAGATGAGGAAAAAAGGCACGTTTTTTATTATTCCAGGATTTAGACAAAAGCCAACTAGTAAGACTTACACAGAGATATCCCAGTTTCTGAGAAAAGAAGGGTTCACACCCGTAATTATTTCATTAGAGTGGACAAAAAACACGCTGCAGGAAAATGTTGAGCTTTTTATAGGCCAATTTAACAAATCCAGATCTAAGAAGAAATATATCCTGGGATTTTCATATGGCGCTATGGTTGCGTTTATAGCGTCCTCGCAGATTTCACCTGAAGGATTAGTACTGTGCTCTCTTTCGCCATATTTTAAAAATGACCTAAAAGCAAGAAGTAAAACATCAGAATTTTCTACTTTTAACAGTGCCACTATCGCAAAAAAAACTAAAGCTAAAAAAGTTCTTATGCTATATGGAAAAAATGAAGCAAGGGATTTGGTAAAAAGGGTTTCAGAGACATTTCAAGACATTAAGCTGCAAAACAAATTTTTAATTCCTGTGGAAAACGTGGAACATGAACTAGGAAATAAAGAATATCTTTTCTCCATTCACGCCTCTGCACGAATTCTTCTCTAAATTCTTTCTTGACATTTTTTACAAAACTCACTAGAACTTATAGTAGTGGGTAGTAAGTATTCTACAATTAATAGAAAATGGTGGAATGCTGTTACTCCCGTGCATGAGGCCTCAAATTTCTACAATCTAGAAACCTTTAAGAAAGGAAAAACAAGTCTTCAAAAAACAGAAATAGTAGAGTTGGGAAACGTAAGAGGAAAAACTATGCTTCATGTACTGTGTCACTTTGGTATGGACACGCTTTCTTGGGCTAGACGCGGCGCTATAGTAACAGGAGCTGATATCTCAGACACTTCTATAAGAGAGGCAAAAAGGCTCAGTAAAGAACTAAATATCCCGGCAACTTTTATACGGTCTGATATATATGACCTTCCAAAAGTTCTTCAAAAAAAATATGACATTGTGTTTGCCTCTTATGGAGTGCTTTTGTGGCTTCCCAATTTAAAAAAATTTGCAAAGATAGTAAAAAACTTTTTAAATGATGGCGGAACTTTTTACATAATTGATGTACATCCATTTACAAATATGCTCAGTTTTGAGTTTGAGTTTTTCTATAAGTATTTTGATAAAGGGCCCTATGTAGATGAGGATGACACCTACGCAGACTGGAGTAAAAAAGTAAAA
>CAZITH010000170.1:0-2125 GCA_964542125.1 uncultured Gammaproteobacteria bacterium
GGCTGTTCTAAAGGTGGAGATGTATTTACCTTTATAGAGGAGTATGAAAAAACCACCTTTGCAGACGCGTTAAAATTCTTGGCTGGGAAAGCGGGGATTACTTTAACTACCTCGGTTGCCAGATCTGAAGCAGAGAAGAAGCGGGATAAAATCTATACATTAAATAATCTCGCAAAACAGTACTATGAGTATGTTTTGTTTTCCCATCCAGTGGGAAAACAAGCATTAAAGTACGTTTTAGGTGAGCGTCATCAGCCAGAGGCACTTCTTCACACATTTGGTGTAGGGTATGCACCAGGAAATGGAAACGCACTAACCCAATTTTTACTTAAAAAGAAAAAATATACCCCTTATGACCTAGTAGAGGCAGGGCTTGCTATCCAGCAGGGGGGGCGCACAATAGATTTTTTTAGACACAGGATTATGTTCCCTATAACAGACCCCAGGGGGAATATCATAGCCTTTTCTGGACGAGCACTAGAAAAAGACCAAATGCCCAAATACGTTAACACAAAAGAAACAGCAGTGTATAAAAAAGGTGAAACGGTTTTTGGACTGAATCTAGCACGGGACGAAATTAAAAAGCAGGGTTCTGTAATTATTATGGAAGGGGAATTTGATGTAATTTCTGCACATAGAGAGGGAATTGGAAACGTAGTTGCAGTAAAAGGGACCGCGTTAACACCTGAACAAATAGAGCTTTTGAGGCGTTTTTCTGAAAAGTTAGTTTTTTGCTTTGACACTGATCCAGCTGGAACCGCAGCTCAACGGCGCTCAATTCAACTTATTGAAAACGCGGGAATTGTTGCCTCAGTTATTGTTTTACCTCATGGAAAAGATCCGGATGAGTTATTATCCTCTGATCCCATTGAGTTTAAAAAGGCGGTTAAAAAAGACGTTCATATCTATGACTTTATTATAGATTCTGCGGTTTCCCAGTTTGATCCTCAGACCGTGGATGGAAAGCGTGAGATTCTTTTAAAAACAATCCCGTTTCTTTCAGCCATAGATAACGAAGTTATAAAAGAGCATTATGTTAAAAAACTTGCTGAAAAACTGGACTCCTCACCAGATTCTGTTATGAAGCAAATCCAGAAAGAAAAAGAGCCACAGAGACAAAAAGATAAGACACAAAGTGTTAAAAAAACCAGAGAAGAACTGCTGCCTCAGTATCTTTTTTCCCTTCTCCTTTCCTCAAAGCAAATAGTTGAAGACATAAGACGAGTAGATACCATTTTAGATGGAGTTAATATCTTAAACGTTTCTTATAATAGACTCTTTACGCTTTTAAAAAAGGAGGCTGAATCTGCAGATTTTTCACTAGAATCTTTTGTAAAGACTATTCCAGCAGAGCTTCTAGAAGCGTATGACATAGCATTTCTTGCACCGCTTCCAGAATTTGAAGAAAAGCAGTATAAATCTGAGCTTTCAAAAATAGCTTTGGAACAAAAAGCTATCTCTATTAAAAAAAGACTTACAGAAATCTCAAAAGAGCTGTCTTCTGAAAAAGACTCATTAAAAGAAGAAGAGCTTCAAAAGGAGGCTCAAAATCTTACCGCAAAGTTAAAATCATAGGATTGATAAATGGTTATAAAAGGAGTAGAATAATAAGTAGAAAAACCCCTGAGAACCGGAAAGGGTGTTTTTTTGTATTTGTATGACAACAGCAAAAGTAATAGCCCCAAAAAGTGATAGAGTAAATTCCCTTCTTACCCTTGCAAAGAAAAAGGGTTACATTTCCCAGGATGAGATTCTTGCAGCTTTCCCTAAGCCGGAAGAACACATAGGGGATCTGGATCTTTTATATGATCAGCTCATTAAGAAAAATATAGACATTTTTGAAACTGTTGAGGAAGAGAAAGAAAATCAAAAGTCTATAGAGGATCTAGAAAAAGAGCTAGAAGCGCTTAATATCATTCAAGGTGGAGCAGTTACGGATCCAGTGAGAATGTACCTTAAGGAAATCGGAAGAATCCCACTTTTAACCTTTGAACAGGAAGTGGATCTTGCTAAAAGACTTGAAAAAGGAGACATGAGTGCTAGAAAGAAGTTAGTAGAGTCTAATTTAAGACTGGTTGTGTCTATTGCTAAAAAATATGTAGGAAGAAGTTCTGATTTATCTTTA
>CAZITH010000171.1:0-2101 GCA_964542125.1 uncultured Gammaproteobacteria bacterium
ATAGGGCTCAATATGTAGAATTTAGGAAAAATGATGGGAAAAATAAATTAGCTAAAGTTGAGGAGCAAATAAAGCTTTCGGAAGATTCAATCAGCACGTTTTCTTCTCAGCTAGATACAGACAAGGAAGCACTTAAACGCGCACAAGACTCTCTAAAAGAAAGCTATGCGCTGCGTGAAGAAAAATATAAAGCATGTTATTCTGCTGGAAGTTATAAAAATAAAATATTTATCCGACTAAATACTGACGACTATTGCAAGACTATTTACAACAGCTTTGATGATCAAATTAAAAATACAAATGATTCTATTGAGGATCTGAAAAATAAGATTCAAACTGGACTGCAAAAACTAACAGATGCTCAAAAATATGCATTATTTTTTAAAACACAAAGAAATGTTGTAAAAATTCAAAGTAGTAATATCCCACACGAATTAGGAGTTTTTACACCAGATAACACTCTTGAAATTGCGCTTGATACGTCTAATTCTCATGCGATAGCTGATTATTTTGAGACATTGATTCATGAATACTATCACTACGCAAGCTATTCTAAAGAAAAACATTTCACAGACCTCTTCTTTGAAGAAGCATTAACAGAATATTTTGCAAGAAAAACTGTAGAAAATTCACTAAACTTTAGCACGAATTTAGGGTATCCAGTACACGTAAAAATAATGTCAGAGATTGTAAAATCCATTCCAGAATCAGACCTAGCAACTGTTTACTTTACAAAAGATGAAACTCGCCTTGAGGAATTATTTAATAAAGTGTATGGGAATAATTTCTACAAAGATACCAGAACTCTTTTTGCAACTCTTCAATTTACATCTGATCCTAAACAGATTCTTTCTTTAGCAAATAAAATCATGAAAAAAATTGGCAGTCCACCTCTGAAAGAGTCTGATATTTTTAGCGCATATAGTAATTACTAAATTTTCCTGCTTCCACTTTTTTTGAAGCTAAAAAGACGTGATTCCGTTTTTTATCATTGACAAATATATAAACTTTATTGTTGACTAGATATAGGGAGTTATCTCCTGTTTTTATGTAGTGGAAATTATTCATGATAAAATTTATTGGATCTGCCCAACAAGAAAATGATACATTGCTGTACTACGTACATGATGTAGGAAAATATTTCTTCCTGAAAGTTGTAAGAAGCTCAGACGGATTTGAACATGCATCGCGCTCTGAACATGTTTTTATCATGGACAAAAAGGGGTGTGATGAAAAAACCTATGATTGGAGATCTTTTAGAGTTTCTAGAAATAATAACCACTTCCTTCTCACCTATCTCTTAAACGGAAAAGTAAACACGGGACTTCAGGCTGGCGTTTCATATAATCTCAGCTTATTTGAGAAAATTGAAAGCCTTAAAGGGATTAAAGAAACTGCAGTAATAGTTTCAGATTATACACATAAAGATAATTATGTTATGTATTTTGGGGAAGCTGATATTAAGATAGCCACATCTTCTAACTTATCTACCTGGAAAAAATCTACAAAATCAGTTCTTTCAAAACGCCAAAACTTTTTTGATGACTCTAATCTGGAAGTATGTAATGCGTTTTTAGTAAACGACTACATATTGCTTTTGTATTATGTTAAAAAGTCACACTACGCTGTGGGCGCAGCTCTCTTTGAAAAGGACAACCCTCTCAAATACGTTTGGAGATCAGATGAGCCTATTTGGGAGCAACCAGATGAGCTGAAACAGGAAAAATTATCCCCTATAGGATCAGCTCTTATTAATGACCAGGTAATGTTGTATTTTTCAGGCGGTGATGGTCAGATTATGACCGTTTCTTGTCAAATCCCTACAATTCACACGGGACTTAAAAATAAAGTATTTACTCCTCTATTTAAAAAGGCAGAAAATAATCCAATCATTTCTCCTCAACCACATAAGCCATGGGAGTCTAGAGCTACTTTTAATAGCGCAGCGGTTTATGAAGATGGAAAAGTCCATTTTGTATACAGAGCGCTAGGAGACACTGACCTTTCAGTGTTAGGATACGCAACCAGTACAGACGGAATCCACATAGATGAACGTTCTGATGAGCCAATTTACATCCCCAGAGAACCATTTGAAACCCCA
>CAZITH010000172.1:0-2089 GCA_964542125.1 uncultured Gammaproteobacteria bacterium
TCCTCAGCAAGAGAATTATTTGGGAAACCGTTTGTAGAGGAAGATTTTGAGATTAAGATTGAGAAATGATTCTCCACGGATTCCGCTATGCTTCGCCCGTGATTTCATCGTTTTACTACCTCGCTTACTAGGACGATTACGCTGAAAAGCGCTATTACTTCCGCAGTACGGGACAGTTAACCACTTCCTTCAGAAGCAAGCTCGGTATTGTAATAGTCTACTGTGCTGGTGTTACAGGAGTTGTAGATTCGGTTGATTGAGTTTTAATAAGTGGTTTTCTTATGCCTGGCATCACGCCTGAATGAGACGCCATTTTCATCTCAGCTTCTCCAGTTGCATTTAATTTCCCACCAGCTGAAGCTATTAATCCCTGAATTATTTTTCTCCCGTCTTGTGCAGCTGTTTTTAAACTCTGGTGCGCAGTGGTGAGTTTTTTACGTGCATCTTCTAGTGTGGTTTTGTTCCCTGGATACCCCTCTGGTGTAAGCGCGGAGATCTGAGTAACAATTGCTGAGGCTTCTGTTTTAGCATCTGTTACTTTGGTTTGCATATCTGTTAGAAGTGTATCCCAGGATGACGTGTCAATCCCTGAGGCCTTTGCAGTAGTAATTCTGGTTTGAAGTTTGGACCACACAGCAGATAAATTATCAGCCACATCTGATATGGTGTCAGTTGCTGCCAAGATTCTTATCTGTGGCATAAAAACTGCAAAAATTCTATATGAGGTTACTATAGATTGAACGTCTGTTTTAAGAGTTGCTGTATCTGTGTCAGCATCAATTTTAGCCTTAAGGGCAGCTAAAGAGCTAATCTGTGATTGAATCTGAGTGGAATAAGAAGTTTTACTCGCGTCAGGCACATGCTTCAATGCTCCAATCTTTGTTAAAAGTTCCTGAAGCGCCGTAGTTCTTCTTTGGATTTCTGTATCCGCTCTGGTTCTTAAATTTTCTTCTCTTGCTGCTAGCTTTGACTTAACCACTGCAGATGCTGAAGAGTTAGAAGCTGTCATGAGTGGCGCATCTTGTGCAAAAGAAACTGAAGGAAAAACTAAAAATGTAAGTAAGCTAAAAACTAAAACACTTTTTTTCATATTATTGTAAATTTGTTTGCTTGTCATTTATTGCAGTGTTAACAGAGTCAATTTGTGTGTTTAGGTTAGTGACGCTTGTGTCTATGGAATCAGCGTCTTGCTGCAGCGTCCCGTCTGAAGTGTCAGGTGTAGGAGTAGGAGTGGTGGTTTGAGACGTGTTGGGTGGAGCGTTAAGTGTGCCGTTTTCATCTATTACTTTTGCCTGCTTACTGGTAGGTGTACTATTATTGTTTCCAGCCATAATAAAGTACACTGCTGCAGCACCAATTACTAAAAGAAGAAGTGCAACTAAAATAAGTGGAAGTTTAGAAGAAGAAGATTTAGAAGGCATAGAAAAAGATGCAGGATCTGATACAGCTGGAGGAGTTTCCGGTGTAGGGCTGATAGGCGGCGGAGGGGTAGGGGAGGTTGGCGTTTCAGCGGTAACTGGCGCTGGTGGTACTGATGGCGTTGGGGATGTAGTTTCCGGTGTAGGCTGCGCGGGTGCAGCGGGATTAGGATTTTGGGCAGGATTATCCATACCATTTAGAGTACAGGAAAATAGATAAAGTTGTCAAGTAATTTAAAAAAAAGATTTTGAGAGGAAACATTAAACCTACTAAAGATAGCGAGTGTCTGTGTGTATATTAGAATTAGTTCTTTCTTTTTGGATGTTAGCGGTAATTGCAGTTCTTTTTCCAATTCTTTTTCTTTGTCTTATTTCCCATTCATCTTGTGAGAATCTGGGCTCCACAAGTTTATTGCGTGATTCAATTTCACCTCGAAGATATTTAAATCTTCTCGCATCGGCCTGTGAATGTCTGGTTAGCTCAGGTTTACCCATTTAGCTTACTTTATGGTAATTCTAACTGCAGGAGACATGGTGGACTTTAGAGTTACTGAAGAAATTTTTGCAGCTCCAATATTTGAAAGAACTGCAGAGATATTATCAGATAACTTTTTATCTTCAAAAGAAACTTTTCCTACTGACATGTGAATAATAGGTGCTTGAGCCTCAGT
>CAZITH010000173.1:0-2034 GCA_964542125.1 uncultured Gammaproteobacteria bacterium
CTTAACAACCAATGAAGTAGAACGAATTTATACTTTATTAAATAACCTAAAGAATAAATCCTCATAGAAGGGTTGCACCCCTCTTTTGGCAAGGGTAAAGTGCACTCATTACATTCGCCCTTGCAAAATTCACCCCGCTTAAGTGCTCTTCATATCTGAAAGCATGAGCATGCTTTCAGGAAAACAAATTTTAAAAGATAAAAAGAAGGGAGGTGAAAAGTGTATGATGCTTATGCCTTCTTATGTGGAGAAGAAACTTCCCCCTCTTTACTCCAAAGAAAACGAAAAAGACCCTAAAGTTTTATGCAAGTTTTTCTTGTCTTTTACAAAGTGGACATGGTATGTAATTGAGTTTGACGGAAAAGATACATTCTTTGGGTATGTAGTTGGAGATTACCCAGAGTTGGGCTATTTTTCATTAAAAGAGCTACAGGAAATTGAGGGACCATATGGAATAGGGGTCGAAAGGGATTTGTATTTTACCCCGTGCCCATTATCAGAAGTTAAAAGACTTCATGAGTAGAAAAAGAGCCTGCCGTTTCTTAACCGTAGCGGCAGGTTTACAATATCTTATAAAGAAAGGGGGTTTTAATTATGAAAAAAATAAAGTTACAAGATCAAGAAATTGTAAAATTAATCAATAAATACAGCGAGGACATTTTAATGTTAGTAGATAATCAGGATAACTTTACTAGAAGTGATTTACAGGGAGCAGTTGATGCAATAGTAATTAGCACACTCAACAGCGGACTTAATTTAAATGCTTCATTGTACTTTGAATAAAGTTACCTTGTTAATACCTTGCAGTCTTAAATCTTTTATATCAAATAAGGAAAACGATAAATTTTCTTCTTCCTCCAAATTTTTCTTTATTATTTTTATTAATGTCTTTTTAGTTTTTTCATCAAAACAGATAAAAATTATTTCAGGAAATGGGTTTTTGTTATGATCCTGCCAGTAATCTTCTTCGTAGTATTTAAAATATTGCTTTACTCTTTTGTATAACCATTTTTCGGATGCATTAAGATTAAACACGTCAAGAAAGTAGCGCTTCGTAAATTCTTTTTGTTGAATAGAAAAGAAAGCGTCAGGATGCGGTAGCACAAGGTATTTCATATCAGTTAAGTCAACTATTGTATAGAAGGATAGTTTCGCATCATGTTTTTTTGTTAAATTGCACAAAGATAAATAAATATCTGCAATTGTCATACAGTGAGTTTTAAATTCCGGGGAAGAGTTTTTCTCTTGATACACCCGCTCAAGTAATTTTTCCTTAATTTCCTTTCTCTTTTTAAGTTCTTTTCTTGCTTTCGTTCCAAGACAATACACAGAAGGTATGGCTCCTATTTTTCTTTCGAATTCCTGAATAACATATTTTTCTTTTGTTAGTTCGTTTAGCCATTTAATTATTCTGTTGTGTTTCTTGTGGTTAAGTAGTCGTTGGATTTGGTTTCTGTTTAAGAAGCGAAAGCGGTATAGGTTAAGGAGTATCTCTGTTTGTTTATCTTTTAGTTTTAATTCTGTAGGAGTTATCATAAGGTTTATTTTTAGGTTTAAAATTATTTTTATTCTCCTTATATTTATATAAGGGTATAGATATAGAACTTTTTATCTATTTAGCCTTAAAATAATAAAAAAACAGTGTAAATCAGCTTACACAGTTTTAAAGCACGGAAACATCATTAAGATTGATATTATCTTGCGTATCAGTCGCGGTTTTTACGTTCTGGAAAGATTTAATAATTGGCTTTTTGTAGACAATTGCATTTTGCAGGCGGGATGATTGAATAAGCTTTTCAATCCGGTTCTTATTAAAACTTATTTCAACCGGCATTGTCATTCCTGAGAATGACTCTTCTGGATTAACTGCTGAGATCTTAATATAAAAGTTATAACGGGGTAAATTTGCAATGTCTCCCTTCTCAATAAAAGGGGAAAACTGCGGAAGCATAAGTCTCTCATCATCGGGGTTTGCACTTCTAAAAGAAACAACCGTTCCGACATTTGCCAATATAACATTTACTAAGTTTTTAT
>CAZITH010000174.1:0-1985 GCA_964542125.1 uncultured Gammaproteobacteria bacterium
TAGGATATCCTACATTTGAAACACCATCAAAATCATTATAGAAGAACCATCCATAATCTTTAATTTGTCCTAAGGCATTTGCTGGCCCAGGGGTATTTGCACCTCCTACATGCGCGTACAGAGGGTTTTTGCCATACTCAGAAATAAAGTCCACAAAATACGTTCTCGCTGATCTAACAGGGCCTACGGTACCTGCATCCTGACAGTAAAAGATGACTAGAAAACGCGTAATCCCGCCTTCTGCTACTGCCTCGTATACTATATCTGAGTAGGAAATCCCAGATTGAGGACGTGCATCTTCATGGTTTTCTATCATAACCCCCAAAGGCCTGTGCTTCTCCCACCAATCCTTTTGTTGTTTTGAGTACATAGCGCCATTTATAGGACATGCTTCAGTTTTGGGAAGTGAATCATCAAAGACAACCTTTCCATCTTTATCCCCGCCTGACATCTTTGGGGGAGCAACAGGAGTTTTAACAATTCCAGTAGAGCTTAAAATAGAAGTGTTTGCAAAAACAAAATAAGACAACAATGCCGAGGCAATAAATAAGCCAATTGAAATAAGGATTACATTTTTTTGGGTTTTTTGCATTTTAAAGACTTTTTGCGCTTTTTAGAGCCTGCGTTTCCTCAGAGGATAATTCATAATCTACACCTTTTCCTTTTACTACATTTTTCGCATACCATCTGGTGCCGCTTCTTGTGTGTAAACTTGAAATAATAACTCCGGTGCTATTTGCGTCCAATAAAGCAAGAATGAAACTTTGGTCTCCTCCTGTATCTTTAAATGGATTAAAACGCAAAAGGCCTACTTTCTGTATATGCAGTAAGCCCTCTTTTTCTAGTTTATCACATACTTTTACTATGTGGTCAAGAGTCTTTTTCATTTGCTCCTGTTCTAGCATGAGGGAGTCAAGTATTTTTGGGAGTGACTCTTTCTTTCCACCCTTAATAAGCCGTGAATAATAGAAATAAAATTTTACGCAAAAAAACGTCAAAATTATATTCCAAACAGCAAATAGTGCTAAAATTATGGGGAAAAGTTGACTGGGCATGTATTGTTATTTAGACTCTTAAATCAGTGCAAAATTGTATTTTTAGCTTCCAGTAAATATTTTAGCCTCTTGACACGATCAAGTCAATATGATACTTTTTGTCTCATGCCCCATTTGAGCTCAAATTTTATAACGAATTTTCCCATTTCTGTAGTTATTAAAAATCTTTTATGAGCAAAAAAAGAAAAACAAAAAAAGAAAAAGTTTTAACAGAGACAAGAAAACATACCGTCTCTTCTTCTGAAGTTTCATCTATACCAACCTATTCATTTTCTTCGTCTTCCGTTAAGGAACAAAATACCCTAGAACCACATCTTCACAGAACCGTTCATTCCTATGTAATAAAAGATATAAGACACACTTTAATAATTACAAGTCTTCTTTTTGGCTCAAGTGTTGTACTATTTGTATTGATTCAAAGTCATATTATCCGTTTAGCAAATTTTGGATATTAGAATTTAGAATAAAATGTTACTCTTCTTCCGCAGGCGGAATCAGAGTCAATCATTTTTTACTATAAAAATATTTTTTGAGGAGAATGATTGAAAGGAGGTGATTTTAATTATGGCAAGTATGTACTGCGTAAAATGTAGAGCAAAAAGAGAAGATCCTAATGCTACACCAGTTACCATGAAAAATGGTAAACCAGCAATGAAAGGAAAGTGTCCAGTTTGCGGAACAGCAATGTTCAAAATTGGAGCTAAGTAATCGAGTTTCTCTAATTGCTCGCTCCTTAAAAAGAGCGATACAAAAACCCAAAAACCCGATATTCAAGTGTTACTTTTTTCGCAAGAAAAAAGCAATATTTAATAATCGGGTTTTTGTTTGGGGAAATTAAGATTTACAAACTAGACCTGGGGCGCATGCAGACTTAGGCTCTTTATAATGTTTTAATTTATACACTTTTAAAACTGAAACCTTCCACTCTCC
>CAZITH010000175.1:0-1977 GCA_964542125.1 uncultured Gammaproteobacteria bacterium
ACACATAAGCACTATTGATCCTGCAAGGAGTAACATGCCTACCGTTTTTTGACCTTTTTCCCTGCTATGAATAATTAATGGGAAAAATACTAAATAAATTGGGGATGTTATATAAAAAATTGCTCTCCCCATTAATGAAAGCGCAGCAAATCTACCAGCGTCAACAGGAGAAAGATAATGCCGTGCAAAAATTACATCAGTATTTTGAATTATTGTAATCCCTAACGATGCTAGAAGAAATGTCATGGATCCCTTTTTAAATTCACTGAAAACATGCAAATTTGTATCTTCAAAATGTTTTTTTAGTGATATTTTTTTAAATAATATTACTATTGAGAATATGTATGAAGAAAAAAAAGCTAGGAAAACCGCTATAAGACCCCCCATAACTCCCAATCCCATGAAAGTTAAAATTAAACCAGCAAAAATCTTTGACAGAACTGCAATTATATTTATTGATATAACTTTGATAAATTTTAACTCCCCTTGTAGTACACCAATTGGAAACGCTAGCAAAACCGTTATACAAATTGTTAAAAAAACAATTATTAAATAGCTAGGATTAGAAATTGGAATATTAAGAAAAAGTGAGAATGGAATAAATGAAATAGCAAGAAATATAAGAAAACCTCCTGCTGCAAAATATGATGCTTTAAAACCGGAAAACAGAAATGCCTGCTGCATGCGAAAATCATTTCTCGCAGAAAATTCAGCAGAAAATTTTGTAAAAAGATTAGTAAGAGCTGTCTGAAATATTGTAAAGAAGGAGACTAGAGAAATTAAAGATATAAGGATACCGTACTCTGAAATAGATAAAACTCTACCCATTAAAAGGTTAAATAAGTAGTTTAAACCATTCACTAGAAATGACCCAAGAAATACGGTAGCACTTCCCGTAATAAGTGGATGTGTTGATAAGGTTTTAATTTTTTGTTTCATACATTAGGATACAAAATAGCCTTGAAAGAAGAGCATGGCTAAAAATACCTGCAGGAAAAGAAAAAGTAAGAATATTATAAGTTTTAAATAGTCATTACGTATGAGTGAAAGATATATAAAAACAGCAAAACAAACCATGGCGTATCTAGGAAGGGAAGAAAGCGTACCAGAAAGAGTTGGAAAGTAAATCGCAAGAAATGCAAAAAGAATATAGCTTTTTTTTATTTTTGTCTTAAGAGCTAAGATCAAAGTAAGTGTGATGAGTACTAGTGTAGCAAGCTCAAGTCCTGCAATAAAAAAGGTAAAACTAGACGGAGATACAGACATAAAAATCTTCACATATCTGTAAAGCACCTGTGGAAGCAGAATTACTCCTCCCCCGCTTCTTCCCGCCCCAAAGTATGGCTGAATGTGAACAAAGAGTAACGGATCACCATATTTATACCAGAGAAATACCATGTAACTAAAAAGGCCTACTGGCACTAGAGCTAAAGGCAAAAAATGGAAGATGTAAGTCATTTTAGTTTTATTTAGTTTTAGATCCTTTAGTTGACTGTAAAACTCCAAAAATAATGATGGGAGGAGAAATATTCCAATTATTCTTGTTGCAGATGCAAATGCAGCAACTAAAGACGCTGTGTACCTCATTTTCTTTCTTGCAAAATAAAATGATAAAAGTGTCAGCAGTAAAAAGAGGCTTTCAGTATAAACAGCTGAGAAAAAGAAAGAGGTTGGAAATGAAACATATAAAATAACTGCCCAAAAGGACTTATTTTTAAACCCATCTAAATCCATTAATAAAGATAAAATCTTTAATAAGAGAAATAAAGCGGTAACTGAAACTATTATCCCAGCAGTAGAAGAATGCAGAGAGGTAAGAAGGCTAACAAATTTAATTGTAATTGGATAAAAGGGGAAAAAAGCTTGATCTAAACCTCTATACCAATATTGAGATATTGCTGAATAGTAAACCCCATCAAAGTTAGATTGAAATAGTTCGCCTAAATATTCTGGCTTTTGAGGAATAAAAGTTCTATT
>CAZITH010000176.1:0-1977 GCA_964542125.1 uncultured Gammaproteobacteria bacterium
CGAGTACTCCTTTTTTCAGAAAAAGCTATGCTTTTTTCTTCCAAATGAACTTATTGTAAATTGTAAAATTCCAAATCAAAAGTAAACCCGTTCCAATCACAAAATATATATAATAATATTTGATGGGAAGAAGTATATGCAAAACCCCTTCGCCCAAGAATTTATCTCCAAGAAAAATTGTCCCAGTTTGAATAAATACAACTCCAAAAACTGATGTAAGGTAAAATTGAAGTAATTTTATGACGTATTGAGTTGCACCATGCACTTTATGTTCTTTAAATGTCCACAGATTATTAAAATTATAGTTTGAGAAAATTGCAACAGCAGCGCCTATTAAATTTGCAATTGAATGGTCAAAATTATACGCGTCAGATAAGACTTTTAAGATCGCGAAGTTAATAACAAATCCAATTCCTCCCACAACTAAAAATTTCCCAAGTTTGCCAAAAAGTAATTCTTTAATCCTTGCTGTAATAACAAAATATAGTACGTCAAAAATATACCCCAACGGTGCAATTTTAGATTTACCTAACGTTCTGTCTGTAAAATGAAATGGTACCTCTCCTATTTTAAATCCGTCAACTACTGCTTCATGTAGAAACGCAATTTGGAAAATATACCCATTATGAGCAGCCATCTTTTCATGTTCTTTTAGAAAAACTTCCTTCTTTATAGCTCTATATCCACCTGTCCAGTCATGGATACTAAACCTCATAAAAATTGTTCTTACCAGAAGGTTTGCAACTATAGAAAAAAGTTTTCTCTGGGGGGGCCAGTTTTTAGGTATTGACCCTCCATCACTATAGCGAGTTCCCACCACCATGTCATTTCCTTCTTCAATTTTTTTTAAAAATTCGGGAACCTTTGTCGGATCATGTTGACCATCTGCATCCATCTCAAACACAATGTCCGCATCTAAATTCTTTATAGCTTCATGCATTGCGCGCAGATATGCAGCTCCTAGTCCTTCTTTTTTACCAGTCAAAAGGTGCAGATTTTTATATTTTTTCCTGAGATCTTTAACCACTTCGCCTGTTCCGTCAGGTGAAGTATCATCTGCAACCAGAATACTCATTTTATAATCTTTAATTTTTGGGAATATCTCATCCTCTAAAATAGGAATAAGCTTTTGGATATTTTCTTTTTCGTTGTATGTGGGAAGAATTACAACAGCGTGCATAGGGTTAAGTTTAGCGTATTTTGAAGTAAAAGAAAAGTAAAATAGAACCTAGAGGTCGTTTTTCTCTTCAAATACAAGGTCTTCTTTTACCATCATCTCAACAAGTTCCTTAAAAGAAGTTTTTGGTTCCCACCCAAGCTCTTTTTTAGCTTTACTGTAATCTCCTATTAAGTAGTCAACCTCGGCAGGCCTCATATGCTCTATTTTATTTGCAACCACATGACTCTCCCAATCTGAAATTCCCACTGTATTAAATGCTAATTCAACAAATTCCCGCACAGAGTGATTTTCTCCTGTTGCTATTACATAATCATCTGGTTTATCCTGCTGAAGCATGAGCCACATGGCTTCAACATAATCTCCAGAAAAACCCCAATCTCTCTTAGGGTCAAGTGACCCTAGCTCAAGTTTTTTTTGCTTTCCTAAATGAATTCTGGCAACTGCATTACTAATTTTTCTGGTAACAAATTCCAAACCTCTTCGGGGAGACTCATGATTAAATAAGATTCCAGAGCACGCAAACATATCATAACTTTCTCTGTAGTTTAAAGTAATGTAGTGTCCATATACTTTTGCCACTCCGTAGGGGGATCTGGGGTAAAACCGAGTCGTTTCTTTTTGCGGAGTTTCAGTTACTTTTCCAAACATTTCAGAAGACGATGCCTGGTAGAATTTGATTTTTTTATTTACTTGTCTAATTGCCTCAAGCATTCTGGTTACAGAGAGCGCAGTAAATTCACCGGTTAGAACAGGCTGACTCCAAGAAGCTTTTACAAATGACTGGGCTGCAAGATTAT
>CAZITH010000177.1:0-1948 GCA_964542125.1 uncultured Gammaproteobacteria bacterium
TTCCCTTTTTGTTTTGCGTAAGATAATTTTGCAAGAAAATAAGCTAAAGTAAAAATTAACACGTAGAAAAAAATTTGTAAGTGTCCTCCTAAGAAACTAGAAGATAGGGAAAAAATAAAGATAACTTTCCATTTAAGATTTTTTGTCATAAATCCTTTATCAATAGCTAGTAAAATAAGAGGAAGCCAGAGTACAGTGTGAAGAATAACTCCCCACTCCATCCAAGCAATAAAAAAACCCGAAAACATCCACGTTATACTTCCTATTAAACAAGCCCAAGTATTTAATTTGAGATTTTTTAAATACAAAAAAAGGAATATTCCGGCCAACAAAGGCTGCAAGACTATGAAAAATGACCATGACACAGAGAAGGGAGGAATAAATAACAGCACATTTAGCGGATAAAAAGGGCTGCTTTGGAAATTTGCAAGAAGCGGTGTTCCTGCCATCTCATACGGATTCCAAAGAGGAAGCTGTAGTTTTTTTTCTTGGTTAATTACAAGATATTTCCAAACAAATTGCTGTCTTACAGGGTCTGTAACGAGAAAGTTTTTATAAGGAAGTCCATTTGGATTTGTGTTACTGTAAAGATCTCTGAATGGGTAATATAATCCTACTATAGTGTCTGACGGGATAGGCAGCTTTCCCAGCAGTAAAAACTGATAGAAAAAGGAACAGACAATACATATGATAATAAAAAAGGGCAATAAAGCTTTCTTCATGAATTCACCATGCTATTAATATGCTTTTCAAACTCTTCTTTTGAGAATTTCTGACTGCTTTTTTTAGCTTCATCTGATAATTTTTCTAAAAGCTTTTCAGATTCTACTAATCTTAGGGTTTTTTCTTTAAGCTCTTTTAATGTTTCCCATGTAAAACCATTTTTCCCATTCTCAACTATTTCAGTCTGGCCACCTGCTTGAATGACAACCGGCACTACTCCCGCTCCCATGGCTTCAACTGTAGATATTCCAAAATGCTCAGCAAATTCTGGATTTTTCTCCAAATCTTCACCAAATCCAGATGCATGCCAGTATATTTTTGCCTTTCCATACCACTCCCAAATTTCTTTATTGGTTTTATTTACTACAAATTCCACTGGATAATTTTTGGCAAGATCTCTCATCTCTTCAAAATCTTTTTCATCCTTAGGCAAAACGCTAACTGCAAAAATCATTTTCCATTTTTCCAACCCTTCGTCAACCATCTCTTTAAAAGCTTTGAGCATAAAAAACTGTTTTTTAAAATCCCTAACACCCACCGTTTTATCAACTACCCTAAACCTTCCTACATGAAGAATAATATTTTCCTTCTTTTCATTTACTTTTTGGATTTGAACGGGGGGGTAAATAGTAAGTGAATTAATTTGAAAAGTTTTATCAATATATTTTTTTGTGAATTTAGAATTGCAAAAAAATGCAGAAACTCTTTTCTTTTTTATTTTTGTAAAGGAACTTAACGCAACATGCTCTAAAGGCCTTTGTATATGAACAAATAATTTACAACGAAGTAAGGGAAGACTACCATCAGACAAAACAATAATTGCATCATATTTTTTTGATTCTTTAAGTCTTTTAAATAAAGAGGTCTTTCTTGAGAAGATATTTTTTCTAAGTGAAACTGATTCCAGCTCTAGATTAAATCTTTTTTTCACCAATTCAAAGTCCTCTGAATTATCCCAAAAAACGCACACATCATTATTTTTAGCCAAAACCTCAGCTACTGTCATCATGTACTTTTCTCCACCGCCGCCATCATCTAGATAGGGATCAAAAATTCCAATCCTCATTGCCTAATTGTATCAACTCTTGCAAGTTAAAAAAAGCTATGCTAGAGTAATCATATGAACTTTGCGTCTTTTCTTCCAGGGAATAATCAAGTGTTTGCACTGCTTCTTCTTGTGTGGTCAGTTTTCTGGAAAGGAGTTGCATTGTGGAGATCAGCAATA
>CAZITH010000178.1:0-1940 GCA_964542125.1 uncultured Gammaproteobacteria bacterium
AATAATCTTTTAGGTCCCTATAAAGGCGGATTACGTTTTCACCCACAGGTAAATATGGAGGAAGTAAAAGCGCTTTCTTTCTGGATGACCATGAAATGTGCAGTTGCCGGAGTTCCTTTTGGCGGAGGAAAAGGCGGAATTTCTGTAGACCCAAAACTTTTATCAAAAGATGAACTACAAAAACTCACAGAACTTTTTACTGATAGACTTACCCCAGTTATAGGTCCAGAGCTAGATGTGCCAGCGCCAGATGTAAACACAAATTCAGAGATTATGTCCTGGATTGTAGAACGGTACAGTAAAAATGTAGGAAAGACTACTCCTGCGGTAGTTACAGGAAAACCTGTTCCAGAGGGCGGCTCAGAAGGCCGCACGGAAGCAACTGGACTAGGCGGCGTGTACTGCCTTCTACAGTCACTTAAGCGGTTACATATAGAACCAAAAGATTTAACTGTTGCAGTTCAAGGAATGGGAAATGTAGGGTTTCATGTAGCCCACTTCATGCATGAAAAAGGATTTAAGATAGTTGCAATCTCAGACTCTAAAGAAGCTATTTATGTAGAAAATGGTTTGAGCCCTGAAAAGACTTTAGAATGTAAAAGAGACCGCGGAATGTTATCTAACTGTTTTTGTGATGATAATTCATGCGCCATTAAAGGTGGTCACATAATAAGCAACGAAGAGCTTTTAGAACTTCCCGTAGATATATTAGTTCCAGCAGCACTAGAAAACGTGATAGTTTCAGAAAACGCTAATAAAATTAAGGCAAAAATCATTTTAGAACTTGCAAATGGTCCAGTAACAGAACACGCGGACAAAATATTACAAAAAAAAGGGATTACTATTATTCCTGATATTCTGGCAAACGCAGGTGGAGTTTCCACTTCTTATTTTGAGTGGAAACAAAATATGGACAATGAAAAATGGAGCAAAGATGAAGTATTTAAAAAGCTAGAGGACTTAATGCAAAAAGCAACAGATGATGTTTTTGATGCGGCTGATAAATATGGAGTAAATTTAAGAGACGCGGCGTATATAGTGGCACTAGAAAGAATCAAGGAAGAATTTTTAAAACATGTTTAAAAACGTTATAACGTTAACTGATTTTATTTTAGAAGAAGAACGTCTTACCGCAGAAGCTTCAGGAAGTTTTACACTTTTATTAACACAGATAGAAAATGCTTCTAAAATTATTGCCTCTCACGTGAAAGCTTCAGGTCTTGCTGATGTTTTAGGAAAAACAGGAGACGTAAATGCATTTGATGAAGAGGTTCAAAAGCTAGATGAGTTCTCAAATAAGCTTTTAACAGACACCTTAATTTCAGGCGGACAAGTACATGCGGTGGTCTCAGAGGAAATGCCTGAAGCGGTATACGCAAAACCAGAAGCATCAGGAAATTACATTGTTTATTTTGACCCGCTAGACGGCTCATCAAATATAGACACAAATTGTCCTATTGGAACAATTTTTTCTATTTATAAAAAAGATAGAGGATTACTTCAAAAAGGTGAAAATCAAGTGGCAGCAGGATATATTATGTACGGGTCATCTGTTATGTTTGTGTACTCTGCTGGAAACGGCTTAAACGGATTCACACTGGATCCTGCAATAGGAAGCTTTTTACTTTCTCACCCTAACATGAAAATCCCAGAACACGGAGCAACCTATTCTATTAATGAAGCATATACTCCGCATTACGACAAGGGAACGTTAAAATTTTTAGAAAAAGCAAAAGAAGAAAAGACTGGCGCAAGATACGTAGGGACACTGGTAGCAGACGGGCACAGAACCATATTAAAAGGAGGCATTTACCTCTACCCTTCGTATTCTAAACAGCCTGAGGGGAAACTCAGGCTTATGTTAGAAATAAATCCGTTTGCATTTTTAATAAAACAGGCCGGCGGAAAAACGGTTTCTAGAGATTTAAAAGATCCACTTA
>CAZITH010000179.1:0-1934 GCA_964542125.1 uncultured Gammaproteobacteria bacterium
TCATTATATTGCATAATTTGAACATTATGATCTTGAGTTAGGGAATGGTACTGAAGACTAAATAAAAGATATTTTTCAATTCCAAAACGATTGCCAAAAAGCTGTTTCAAGTACGAATTGAAGTTTAAGCAACTAGCTTGGAATCGTCCGCTTAGTAAATCATCAATTTTTGTAGTCATTTGGTGTTCTATCTCATGTCGCAAACCAATCAAAAATCTCAAGTTGGATGATGTGTTCCTATCAATAGGCAGCTATCATCATTCAAACAACGTTCCAGCTCCCAATATTTAAATGCTTTATGTTTCGTTTTATCGAATTTTCTTTTTCCATTTACGACTTCAAAATATCTATATTCGATATCCTGTTTTCTTAAATAGGCATGTAATAAATATGTACAAGATATTATTGCTAAAACAATGAATGATTCTGATTTGAACTGAATATTTGGATTATTAAAGATCTGAACAGCAGTAAGCATAGATTCTCTTGATTTTTGTATTAACTCATTTTTTACAGAAGCAACCCTTCTCTTTCTATTTGTCATGTTTTACTTCTCTCCTTCCGGTAACAAGTTGAGGAATAAGTAAATCTCGCATTCTTCCTAAATTATCATTCATGGCTCTTAATAAATCTGCTTCTAGATATAAAGGGCTTGCTAGTTCCTGGTACTTTTGAATAAGTTCTATTCCCGGAAAAACTGTTTTAACATAATTTATTGAATCTATTGTAATTTGTGGCTGGGCTGACCCCGATACTGCTGACATGATATTGCTGTTTTTTAAGCAATTGAAGATAAACTCAAATCTCATATCAGGATTTTTTCCTAAAATATAAAATGAATTATTTGTAACAAATCCTTCTCCAAACGTTCTCCATACTGTACCGCTGCCATTACCTCTACAGGTAACTAAGGGTGTTTTATTTGTTACATTTTTTTCACTGTAATAGCCAATTATTCCACCTGCACCATAGACTGGAAATCCCATATTTTCTAATTTTGATGTAGGTAGGTTTTTACCATATTTAACATCAAAAACATCTTCATATTTTTCAACTCTCCACCCTTCGGGAATCTTACCAAGAGGGGTATCGACCATTTTTACTTTTTCATATCCGGGGAATTTAAATATAACAAACCATTCTGCATACATCCTTTGCGCCATTTCCTCTAAAATCTTTATGCGTTTTTCATTGTTTTTGATTAATTCATCATAGGTAGAAAGAATGGATGAAATTAGATTCTGACTTGAAATTGACAGATTATAGATTTTGTAATTCAAGAGAGATTCAATCCTTATATTAGGTTGAGTTGAAATAGCTCGAGCTCTACCGTCGATGAACCTTTCAAATCTTTTTGTCTGAAAGGAATAATAAATGAATAGCGGGTTTGCTTTTTCAATGTTTACTCTTAATCTTATTAGTCCGTTATTATAAACTGCATTTAAATCCTTTTTTATAATTTTGTTTACTCCTACGGTTTCCCCTGTTCGAGCGATTATTATATCGTTTGCTTTAAGACAAAAATTTTTATAATTCTTTTCATTTACTTCACAAAATCCCCAATCTTCAAAATCTTTATCTTGGGATATGTCTTGAATTCTCAGGCACTTAATACCCGTATCATTTTTAACTATGGGAGCTCTCTTTATAGCATCCAGTCCTGTATTTGCAGAAGTAATCAGTTAGCTAATTTGTAATTGACTCGAGTTGCTCATAAAATTTTTTCCAAATCTTCCTCAATTTTCTTTTCTAGTTCATGTGCTTCCTGGGTGAGAATTTTGAATTCTTGTGATAATTCTTTTATCTTAGCTTCGAATTCTGTATCATCCATTTCTTTTTGAACTATCTCTACATATCTTCCCGGGTTAAGTGAATAGTCGTTTTCTTTTATATCCTCAAGAGAAATAACTCCACTCCCCCCCCTCCCCACCACC
>CAZITH010000180.1:0-1933 GCA_964542125.1 uncultured Gammaproteobacteria bacterium
TTCCCATATTCCGAACATTTTACCCTAAGTGTTCGGATTCCTTTGAGAACTCATATCGCTGAATTAAAGAAACACCCTATGATATACTAATCTTATATGGACACAAGCTCTGATAAAATAAAACAACAAATCGTACGCGTCTGTCAGAAGTATCAATGCAAAAAAATTGCTATATTCGGTTCGTATGCTAAAAAACTAGAAAATAAAGATAGTGATGTAGATATACTTGTGGAACCGCCTCCCAAATTTGGTCTGATAAAATTCTCTAGTATGCGGTTAGAACTCAAAAAGACCCTGAATAAAGAAGTAGATCTTTTGACTTTTAACAGTATAAGTCCCTACATGAGAGATTCTATATTAAAATCTGCCTTTACTTTATATGAAGAGTGAAGCATACATTAAGCATATTTTAGATGCAATTCAAGCAATTGAAGATTTTACGAAAGGAATTTCATATAAAGAATTTATTCAAAATAAAGAAAAATATTCCGCTGTAATACGTCAATTTGAAATTATTGGAGAAGCGATTAATCAACTAGAAAAATCTTTGGCTGAAGAAAAAATGTCGTTAAAAGATAAAGAAATTCCTCTAGAATCAATAGTCGAAATGAGAAACATTCTTATTCATGAATACTTTGCAGTAGATTTAAGTTTAATATGGGATACGATTGAAGAAGATCTTCCAATATTAAAAGAAAAAATAGCTAATCTCTCTAGACTTTAGTTATTGAAACTCTTTTTTTCGATTAATTTGTTAGCTACTGCAAATGCTTTTTTTAATTCACTTTCTCCAATATCTTCTCCTCTTTCTTCTGCATTTTTCATCGCTTGACATATGGGACAGTCATCGAAATAAAATTCAGAATTATTAGAATTTTTATTTTTATCCTTTCTTTTTTTAGTATTCATTTTAATTATATTACCATGCTGTTCAATGTATGTCTGTGATTTTAATATATACTCTGACTAGTTTGACACCTGTAAGGTATCGGAGTCTCATATTAGACCTGAGGAGTATAATCTAAACATGGTCGATAACACTACAATTGTTGAGTTTGATTCTAAATATCTTGACCAAGTCAAGAATGTTATATGGACAACGCTTCAAGATTTAGGGCTTAAAAAGGAATTAAAACCATCTAAAAGAGATAGGGATTTGGATTTTATTGGAGAAATTTATAAAGATAGAGGAAGGTTTTGGGTTGCTTTGGAAAATGATAAGGTTATTGGAACTATCGCTATTGAAAATAGAGCAGGAGATACCGCAAAGTTGAGAAGGATGTTTGTATTATCAGAATATCAAGGAAAAGGTATTGCTCAAAAGTTATTTAAGACAGCGGTTCAGTTTGCAAGAAAAAAAGGCTATAAAGAAATAGAGCTAAGTACCGCTCACTTTATGAAACGAGCTCATAAATTTTACGAAAAACAAGGATTTAAAAAAATTGGAGCAGACGAGAAGGAATATTTTTACAAACTTACTTTTATATAAAAGTTCAAGCTGCTAGAGGATGTTAGAACTTTCAATTAGCGAAGCCACTCAACGTCTGGTGCCTGGTCCAGGCTGGTTGAATATGTTGCAACTTACTATAGAGAAAATTCTTATTTCTTAAGGTTCTCTGTTGTGTAGATCTTTACTTCTCCACAATTTGGACAGCGGTAAGCAGCAACAGGTTTACCAGAGCCAAGTTTTTCGCTAAGAACTTTGCCAAAGGGTCGTCCTTTGTTCCAATTTTGCGCATTATTGGTTAACCACCCTTCTTCCATTTCTACATTACAATTTTGGCACTTCATAAAAACACCTTAAATGGTAATGGTTATATTATACAAAAAATTCCAACCACCGAAGTTGTCTATAGAAATTATATCTAGAGAAACGTGAGTCCAGGGGGAGAGATTCGAACTCCCGTAGGCGTAAGCCAGCTGATTTACAGTC
>CAZITH010000181.1:0-1913 GCA_964542125.1 uncultured Gammaproteobacteria bacterium
CAAAAGATATCTATCCTCAGCACTACCGGGCAAATACTATGTTTAAGCTAACCTATCAAGCATTTGTTATGTTGTCTTTAGTGTCTTCCTACTGCATTATCTTTTTCTCAACATACTTAAGCGGAAAATTTATGAAAAAAATATTTTTGGCAGTTACCTGTTTCTTATTTATGTTTGTATTTATATATCCATACTTTGCAATCACTTCTTATTATGGGAACTTTCTTATAAATCCTAAGTTTGGAATTCCCACTGCAATTAAACCCATGGGAGATCTTGATGGAACTTTATATCTAAAAGGAATACATAATGGTGATTATGAGGCCATACAATTTCTAAACAAAAATATTAAAGGTCAGCCAGTTATTCTGGAGGCACAAGGTGATTCATACACAGATTACGCCAGGATTTCTGCAAACACAGGACTTCCCACAGTTTTGGGGTGGACTGTCCATGAATGGCTGTGGCGAGGAACATATGATATTCCCGCACCTAGAATAGAAGAAGTAAAAAAAATGTACACCGGTACACCTGAAGAAACTATTTCTCTACTTAATAAATACAATGTTTCATTTATCATTGTTGGAAAGCTTGAAAAAGAAAAATATCCTGATTTACAAGAAGATAGATTTAACTCAATCGGAAAAGTTATATTTTCTTCGTCAGATAATGCTACAAAGATTTACCAGGTTTCACTGAAGGAGTAGGACTTGCTGTCTCTACAGATGTTGCAGTTATGGTACATATATTATTCCCAATAAGACAGGATATATACGACTGGATTTCTGAATAATCGTTTGATCCAACACGTGGTGCAAGTACCCATTGTCCGTTATAATCCTGGAGTGGCGGGTTTACTAATAACCCGTAACGCTCTTCTTCTGTATTTCCCTGATCTATAACATTACTTGTTATTTGTGCCCCTTTCATTTTTTGCGCAAGCTTTATAAAGTCATCAAATTTATCTTCCGGAATGTCAGTGTTAATATTTTGTTTTAAAAGCTGAATAATACTAAAGATTTTTAGAGGATTAGAAATGGTTCCCAGAGATAACAATTTATTTCTCACAGCTTCTATAACTAATTGTTGGCGTGATGATCGTGCAAAATCTGTACCTTCAGACCCAGCTGCATGACGGGATCTTACAAATTGAAGCGCAAGTTTTCCATCCATATGCTGCGTTCCTTTTTCCACATGAAGATGGGTAAATCTGCAGGGGAAAAGGTCCGCTTCAGTTGCACTCCCTGTTGCAATTTGCGCAGAAAAAGTTGCCAGGGAATCTTGTGTATTTCCACACAATTCATTTTCTTCACCTTCTACAGGATATGCATAATCATCTAGCTGATTCTTAACTTCCACGTCAATTCCGCCTAATACATCAACTAGTTTTACAAAACCTGAAAAATCCAAAACCACAGTGTAGTCAGGAATAATCCCTGTAACCGCACCCACTGTAGACTTAGAAAGTAAAATTCCCTTTCCTTTTTTTTGACCATCTGCATATGCTGCATTTATCTTAGACCCTAAAGGTTTTATGTATAAATCTCTAGGAATAGATACAAGATGCACTATCTTTTTATCTGGCTGAATGTTTGCAAGTATAATAGTGTCCGTTAGATCTGGCCCATCGTGATTTCCTCCGCCTATTCCCATAAGCAACAGGTTCACATTCCCTTCAGATGTGGTAGTTAAATCAATTCTTTTGTCAATAAAAATTCCCCACAAAATAGGAACGTATCTAACAAGTAATACTACGAAGAGAATCACAAAAACTATTAAAATGAACGTGGTTTTTTTTCTTCTTACCATGCGTTAAGAATGAGAGCAAATTGCTCAACGTCAAGACTGGCAGCGCCTATTAAAACTCCTGCAATACCTGGTGTTTTTGCTAAATCTGCAATATTTTTTTCTGA
>CAZITH010000182.1:0-1904 GCA_964542125.1 uncultured Gammaproteobacteria bacterium
AAATATATGAAAAAGTCAAAGAGTTTTTAATAGAAAAAAATATCATAAAAATTTCGTAATTTTTCATCAAAAAAGGGTCAAAAAACCATATTTTTTACGTTCTAATTTTTCCTCATTTTACAGTATAAATTGTGCATTTTGAGGCAACGTAAATTGCTTGACAAACAATGCTTTTTTTATCACCATAATTATATCTAGAAATATTCGAATTTTTTCGAATTGAAAAGGGGAGGTGATTTACATGCCAGCAAAGAAAAAAGCAAAGAAAAAGAAGAAATAATCTAGGTTTAATTTCTAGATTATTATTCTAGATTGGATTCGCATAAAGCGATTACCAATTGATCAAATGGTATTCTCCAGCCCCGGTACATCTGGGGCTGGACCATATTTAGACCCTTTCCCAGTGACTTTCAAGCCTAATTTTGGTACAATAATTACCTCTTACATATGTTAGGTGTCCTTACAAAAATATTTGATTCCAACGACCGCGAAATTAAAAAAATTCTTCCCATTATTTCTCAAATTAACTCATTTGAGGATAAGCACAAGAAATTAAAAGACAGTGATTTTCCTAAAAAAACTTTAGAATTAAAAGAAAGAGTTTTAGGCGGAGAAGATCTTTTTGCTGTTCTTCCAGAAGCGTTTTCTTTAGTAAGAGAAGCCGCTACTAGAACGTTAGGACTACGCCACTATGATGTTCAGCTTATAGCGTCCACTGTTTTAGCGCAAGGAAAAGTAGCAGAACAAAAAACCGGAGAGGGAAAAACATTATCAGCGGTTCCAGCGTTATATCTTCATGCATTGACTGGGAAAAATGTCCATTTGGTGACTGTAAATGATTATTTAGCAAGACGCGATGCTGGATGGATGGGTGCAGTTTTTGCGTTTTTAGGACTTAGTGTTTCTACAATTATTTCAGAGCAGGCTTACGCATATGACACAGAATACGTGGATCAGGAAGCAAAAGATTACCGGCTTATTCATCTAAAACCAGTCACAAGAAAAGAAGCATATGAATGTAACGTTATTTACGGAATAAATTCAGAATTTGGTTTTGATTACTTGCGTGACAACATGGTTCAGGATATTTCCCAAACGGTTCAAAAAGATCATTATTTTGCAGTCATAGATGAGGTTGATTCTGTATTAATAGATGAAGCCAGAACTCCTCATATTATTTCCATGCCAGATGAGACTCCTTCCCAAAAATATTATGAATACGCAAAGATAGTAGATAAAGTAAATCCTGATACAGATTACAAAATGGATGAAAAACTAAGGACGGTCCATTTAACAGAACACGGAATTGCAAAGGTAGAAAAATTATATGGAGTAAAAGATATTTATGAAAAAGATTTTGACACCGTATACCACATAGAAGCTGCGTTAAAAGCTCAGACACTTTTTCATAAAGATAAAGATTATATAGTACGCGACGGACAAGTTATTTTAGTAGATGAGTTTACTGGAAGACTTTTAGAAGGAAGAAGATTATCTGAAGGGCTTCATCAAGCAATAGAAGCAAAAGAGGGAGTGGAAATTCAACAAGAGTCTAAAACTTTGGCAACAGTTTCTTTACAGAATTATTTTAGACTCTATGAAAGACTTTCTGGAATGACAGGAACCGCGGTAACTGAAGCGGAAGAATTTCATAAAATCTATAAATTAGACGTTGTGATGATTCCTACCCACAGACCTACTGAAAGACGTGACCACCCAGATCAAATATATAAAACTACCCGGGCAAAAGTAGCAGCAGTAGTAAAAGAAATAGAAGAAGCATATAAAAATGGGCAGCCGGTTTTAGTAGGAACCACGTCTATAGATAAAAATGAAGCAATTTCAGAATATCTAAAGCGTAAAAAAATTCCACACGAAGTTTTAAATGCAAAAAATCACATGCG
>CAZITH010000183.1:0-1896 GCA_964542125.1 uncultured Gammaproteobacteria bacterium
TGTTTTTGTAGGATACATTCCTTTGGTAGGCGGATACTATAACGATGCAAAAAACCTGACCGACGCAGCAGACCATGGGGTTCAGGCTGCGGTTATTGCAACAGATCCCTTGATTCCCTACGCAGATGTTTTAGGACTAAATGGAGACAAGAGTTTTGCTGGAGGATCAGCAGAGGACAGAATTAAACTCGCAATTAAGAGCATGGGTAAAGTTATTCCTAAAATTGACGTTATAGAAGAAGAACTTGCTGCCGCACAAAAAGATACTGATAAGGTAAACCCTAATAGATATCCTAAGATTGGCAAATTAAAGCGTGTGAATGAGGGTTTGACTCAATTAAAAACTTTTGTAGATGGGGCAGTGGTTGCGGTTCAGGATGGAAAGCCTCTTATTAAATTACTTCCAGAGCTATTGGGAGAGAATAAAGAGAAAAAATACTTGGTTCTATTCCAAAATGATAAAGAGTTAAGACCAACAGGAGGATTTCTAACCTTTTATTCTATATTTAGGGTGGAACAGGGCATCATTCACGTAGACAAGGCCTCAGATATTTATTCCCTGGATGACTCTCTCCCTTCCCATAAAGGCGCACCGGATATTATTCTAAAATACCTTCCACAGGTGTACTCATTTAACATACGAGACAGTAATTTATCCCCAGACTTTGTGACGTCCATGAAGACGTTTTATGACATGTTCCAGACCTCTTCCCAGAAGGCTGATATAGATGGAATTATAGCTATTGACACACACTTTCTGATTTCTATTCTGGATGTTTTGGGAGAAGTTCAGGCTGGAGGTTTAACATTTAATTCCAAGAATGATCCTAGGTGTAATTGTCCTCAGGCGGTGTTTGTCCTAGAAGACAATACAACAAAACCTGTAAATTATATTAAAAGCAACAGGAAAGGCCTTCTTGCAGAGTTATTATTTGCGATTTTGCAAAAAACTCTTTCTTCGTCCCCTAAGCTTTACTGGGGAAATCTTACCCAGGCTGCTATAAAAGACGCACAGGAAAAACATATTATGTTTTATCTTTTAAATTCTGATGCGCAAAAAGGGATAGATGCCCTGGGATGGGCCGGTCAAATTAAAGACTTTAACGGAGACTATCTTCATATTAACGACTCAAATTTTGGGGGTGCAAAATCTAATTTGTTTGTGGAGCAAAAAGTGCGCGTGGACTTTAATATTTCTGGAAGCGGAGAAGTCCAGAAAACACTTACTATCTCTTATAAAAATCCGCAACCATACTCTGACTGTAATCTAGAACACGGAGAGTTGTGTCTTAATGCAACCTTAAGAAATTTTCAAAGAATTTATGTTCCTGAAGGCTCCACACTTAATTCATCTAAAGGGTCTGAGGTAAAAGTAGAAACCAAGAAAGATCTAGGAAAAACTGACTTTGAGGCATTTATGCGGGTTAATCCATTAGGATCAGCAAAAATAATTTACACATACACTCTTCCATTTAAGGTAACTTCTAAAACCATGCCATTTCTTATTCAAAAACAGCCAGGGACAGATGCTGTCCCTTACGAAATTTATGTAAACGGAAACCAGGTGGACGCGTTTAATTTAGCTACAGATAAAGAACTTGAAATCAGATTAAGATAAGAGAGTAAGTTCTTTGCGATGTTTTCTTGCGAAAACCTCTAAAAGAACTAGAGATTAAATTAAGATAAGAGGGTAAGTTCTTTGCGGGCATAACCCTTAAAGAACTAGAGATTAGAGTGAGATAAGAAGTAGGTTCTTTGCGGTGCTCTCCCTCGCTTTGCTCGGGATCCGCTCCTGAAAGGACTTGAGATAAAAATAATTCTGCCTTATGTATTACATAAAAGACACGGGTTATATAATTAAGCGCACAAATTATTCAGAGGTTGATAAATTTATCA
>CAZITH010000184.1:0-1886 GCA_964542125.1 uncultured Gammaproteobacteria bacterium
AGTTATTTGATCCACTGGACTTGGTTCCGGTTGATCTGCCATATCTATACTTCATACGCTTTATCTATAATCTGATAACAATAGATCTGTAGGAATTTCGTAAGAAGATTATAGAGTTAAGGAATAGTTTTTTGTTGAATCCTAGGTCATTTTTCCGCGTTCTATGGAGTGGCCCCCAAACGCATGACGCATAGCAGTAACTAATTTACCCATAAAAGAAGGGTTATCTTGAGATTTTTTTCTAAAATCTACTGCGTTTTGAATAGAAGTTACATCTATTCCCATCTCATGTCCCACTTTTGCCGTCCATTCTCCCTCTCCGTTAAACCCTACAGCTCCGGAAAGTGCTTCTAAATCATTTCCGTACTTTTGAAAACTCTCATGCAGCCAGCCTACTAACCTAGATTCTATAACGCTTCCGGTATTATAAATTTCAGTTACTTTCTCAAGGTCATATTTGTAATCAGACTCTTTAAGAATAGTAAAGCCTTCTGCAATGGATTGCATCATTCCGTACTCAATTCCGTTATGAACCATTTTTGCAAAGTGTCCTGCTCCTATACCTTCAAAATGCATAACGCCTTTAGGTTTTGCCATGTCTTTAAAAAGAGGGTAGAGAGCATCATACACTTCTTTTTCCCCACCTACCATAAGACATGCCCCATTGAGTGCTCCTCCTGGACCACCTGAAATTCCCACATCTATAAAATTAATTCCCAAAGAATTTATCTTTTTGCTTCTTTCAATTGCATCCTTATAAAATCCATTTGCAGCATCCACAACAATGTCTCCTTTTTCAAGAAGTTTAGAGAATGATGCAATTGCAGATCCTGTTGCTTCCCCTGCAGGAAGAATTATGATAATTGTTCTGGGGGGAGTAAGTAAGGAGACGAGTTCTTCATGGGAATATGCTCCAGTAATTCCTTCTTTTTCTAATTCTTTTGTGTCTTCGGGAGACCTATTGTATCCTACTACTTTCCAGCCTAATCCAGAAAGACGTCTTGCTAGGTTTCCGCCCATTTTTCCGAGCCCTATAATTCCTACTTCCTTAATCATAACTTTCTAGTTTCTATTTACTAATAACTAATATCTAAATTATATTGCGCAAAATGCAGGATATGGTTCTATCCAGCTTCTTCCATCTTTTTCTAATAACTCTGTAGACTCTTTAGGTCCCCATGAGCCTGCTTTGTACATTCTAATAGGTGTTCTTTTATTTGACAATGGGTCAATAAAGCGCCAGAGTGCTTCAACTTCTTCTGTAGTGTTAAAAGATGTGTGTTTTCCTGCAAATGCATCTTGTATTAATTTTTCGTATGCATCAAAGGTCTGACCGGGGAAATGATGTTTGTAGCAAAACTGCATATAGGTGGGCTCTAAAGTTTTTGTATACCCAGGTTTTTTTGTAAGCAGTTTTAGCGCAATTCCTTCATTTGGCTGCACTCTTACAGTAAGAACATTATCTCCCAACACTTTTGATTTAAATACATAAGAAATTTCTGTTACCCAGCTTTCCATCTGTTTACCAGCTCTTATATATATAGGAACGTTTTCAAAGCGTTTACTGTTCACAAAAAGTTTCATTGCAAAGAAGGTGTCCGTTTTACTTTCATCCTGAACACTTTCTTCTTCTAAATAGGAAACAACTTTTTTCCCATTTACTTCACCAGCGGAATACTGCCCGTATACCACGTCTTTTGGATTTGCTTTCAGTTTTTTAATTAACGCAAGCCTGCTTTTAATAAGACTTTTATCAGTACTGTCTTTGGGGCGCTCCATGGTGGCAAGCGCTAGCATCTGAAGAATATGGTTTTGTCCTACGTCTTTTAGGGCCCCAGTCACATCATAGAATTTTCCCCGTTTTGCTATGCCAAAATTTTCAGCAG
>CAZITH010000185.1:0-1843 GCA_964542125.1 uncultured Gammaproteobacteria bacterium
CAGCTTCCGATTGTTCATTTGCAGAAAGTTCAAGCATTTTTAATTTATCACGATGTTCATTTGTTTCATTCCATTCTTCGACTAATTTATTATTTTTCGTTATTAGTCCCTCTTTGCTTATATCTTTTGATTGCTCTTGATTTTCTTTGAAAACAACTTTTTGTGTATCTATTCTCCCGGCTTTGAATAGAAAAAAAGCACCCGCTCCACCAAGAAGTAGTGCAGGTATCAGAAGTAGTGCACTGCTTGTTCCGTCTTTCGCACCTTGAAAATATAAAAAGGCAATTCCAATACCACCGGCAAAAAGCGCAAAACCTAACAGGGTAAAAAGTAAGACTTTCTTCACAGTTTTTTAAGAATAGTAAATTACGATAGACAATGCAACGTCTCTACGTTTCAATATGACTTAATGCCTTTAATTTGTCACGTAATCTTGCGTGTCTTTGAAAATTGTTAATTATCTCTTCATGACGGGATAGCAATGTTTCTCCATTATTCCCGTTTTTAGGTTCCGGAAGATGAACCTTTGTGTGATCATGCCTTCCTGACCTGAAAAGCATAACAATTCCCATAAAAAGTAGTATCAGCGAAATAATAACAGATATTACTGAAATGTGCGTAGGATCAACAAGATTTACATAGAGGAGATAGAACCCAAAAATGGCAATTACAAAACTTAGAATTGTTTCTGAAACTCGCCTTCTCATGAGCGGGATACCAGAATCGAACTGGCTTCTCTACCTTGGGAAGGTAGCATACTACCGGTGTACTAACCCCGCATGTGCAGAGGTTTGTATAGCGGCAAGCTTTCTTACCATTGCAAAGCAATTTCAAGACCAAGCGTAGCTTGGGCTTACCGGTGTACTAACCCCGCGAGCATCGCGAGCGGTGGCAAGGTTTTCACCTTAGGTGAAGTTCTTACCCCGCAAAGATATCATTTGGGATAGTATACAATAGTTAATCTCAAACTTAAAATTTTTCCTTTTTACTATTTACTTTTTACAGTTTCCCTTTCTTAGGGTCGCGGAAGATTTAAGATATTACCTGAAAATATAAGTCCTGGATTCTCCAATTTATTTGCATTTGCAATATCTGTCCATCTGTATCCATCTCCATATGCTCTCACTGCAATATCCCAAAGATTATCCCCGTGAACTACAGTGTAGGTTGTTCCAGTTATACTCGAACCACCTATAACAACTGGAGCTACTCCTGCTGGGGGAGGTGCCATTGATTCCTGAGTTGATTGTTGTTCCTTTACTGCAGTATTGTCTACTGATGGAACAATAAGCGTCGTGCCAGTAGATATAGCATAAGGCTCTGTTATATTGTTAGCCTCTGCTATAAGATGCCATTTAAAACCGTCGTTATAAGATTTTTCAGCGATACTCCAAAGGGAATCTCCCTCTTGAACTGTATAGCTGTTATTATCTACTTTTTGAATTGTATTTTGAGTCATAGCAGCTTCCTTATCAATTTGAGCTCTGTTTTGTGAGAGAGAACGTATACCTAACGCTATAACAACAAATAGAACAACGACAGTCACTATTCCGTAGATTAGACTTTTATATGAATCAGATCCACTCATAAGGCTTGAGACACTAAATGATTCATCCAAAATAGATGTTTTTGTTTTTTTAGTAGGCATAGTATTACTCCTCTCTGGACAGATTGTGGCAGTTGGCAGGGGTTTAATTGTGCGGGGTGAACGGGACTCATTCCGGCGAAGCCGGTTGGCTTAGCCAACAAGGCGACCTCTTCCGTGACCGTCCGCATTTCCCCAGTGTCTTTGCGGGGTGAACGGGACTCAAACCCGCGACCTCTTCCGTGACAGGGAAGCGCT
>CAZITH010000186.1:0-1815 GCA_964542125.1 uncultured Gammaproteobacteria bacterium
AGGGTAAAAACTGGTTTATAGTAGATTCCGGAAAGGTTTACTACATCTCCCACGTAATAACTGCTTCCAGTAAAAAAGGAGATAAGGTTAAAATTTTTAATGAGAGGATTGTTTAGGATGTATGTATTATCATCTGCGACAAAGGAATTAAAAAAAGTAGGAAAAAAACTGATAGTACCTAAAATAAGAAGAGTAAGGAAGATTTGAAAATTTGTTAGTTTAGAAAGAAATGAATTCACACATGAAGTGTAGCACGAAAAAAAATGTGACGCCAAGGGGATTCGAACCCCTGATCACAGCGCTGAAAACGCTGGGTCCTAGGCCACTAGACGATGGCGCCGTTTTGTGACCTTACAATTATACGGTTTTTACTCGTAAAAAACAAACCCAACAGCCTTAAAACTTAGATTTTCTTCTTGAGCTTCTCAAGAATTTCTTTTGCAGTTTCTTTTCCACCTAACCCAAAAGCCAGACCCCCGGCTAGAGCTACCATTGCAACAATTCCTCCAAAGAGAATTCTAATTAAATCACTTGCTATTCCAAGCTGATTTAAAACCACTAAAAACACAAATGTTAAAACTGCATAGCGTGCCACTACCGCAACTGTTCTAGCGGATTCTTTAGATAGTCCCTGTACTGAAGCTTTTACTACGTCATACACTAACTTTGAGATAACAAAACCTACTATGAGTAAAAGCACTGAGACAAATACGTTAGGAAGGAATAATAAAACGTTATTTAAGACCTCTACAAAGCGACCCAGGCCCCAGACGTCAGACGTGGGTACTAAAAACAAAACTATCACAAACCATCTGACCATTTCAGAAAGAATTTGCGAAAGATCTACACCTTCTTTAGGCTCAGGAAATCCATACCGCTTTAAAAAAGAATTAAATCTTACAAATTTAAAAAGCTCTAGTAAGATCTGTTTTAAAAATGTAGCAATAATAATTCCTATGAGAAGTATGATTAAGCCTGAGATAAAACGTGGGACAAATGAGGCAAGGTTTGAAAGAGTTGTGTTTACTGTATCCTGCAATACTGAATTTACACCATTCATATTAGATCACCTCCAATCTTTTTTCCGTCATCTAATTTTCTGTAAAGAAAAAAGATGGATCCTGAAGGCCGAGGCCGGAAGGATTACCTACTTATGAAAAAGTTGACGGTAATTTACAAGTATATTGTCAGAATGGTAAGAAATTGTCAAGCATATATTGACTTTTTTTAAGTCTCATATTATAAGAAAGTATTCTGTATGGCAAAAAGTAATAAAAATTCTCCAGAAGTATCTTCTAAAACCATGCAGAAAAAATACGCTCTTGTGAGCGTTTCAGACAAGTCTGACATTGTAGATTTTGCAAAAAAACTTCGAGAACTTAATTATCAGATAATCTCCACGGGCGGAACCGCAAAAGTGCTTGAATCTGAGGGAATAAAAGTAGTTCCTATTCAGTCTGTTACAAAAAACCCAGAAAGTTTTGATGGGCGCATGAAAACTATATCTTTTCAGATAGAAAGTGGAATTTTGTATGACCGGACAAATAAAAAACACGTAAAGGAAGCGCAAGATCTTAAAATAGTCCCTATAGATATGGTAGTTTGCAACTTATATCCATTTGAGGAAGCGGTATCTAAAAAACTTTCTTATGAAGAAACAGTAGAAAATATAGATGTAGGTGGTCCTACTATGATACGCGCTGCTGCAAAAAATCATAAAAATGTGCTGGTGGTAATAAATCCTTTTGACTATTCTGAAGTTGCACTCGCACTAACAGGAAAAAAGGACACCTTAGATTTTAGAAAGAAACTTGC
>CAZITH010000187.1:0-1800 GCA_964542125.1 uncultured Gammaproteobacteria bacterium
CTCACTTTTTCCACCTTTTAGAAGATGTTCTAGTGCCATTACATGTGCATTATTGAGGTCTACCACGTTTACGTAGTCTCTAATGGGACTTTTGTCAGGCGTATCAACTTCAGGAAATGTTAAGTGAAGCGGCTCAATATCTAAAGCACCCCGTACTGCGTTTTGGATAAGATGGACTGACGGTTTTTTACTGTCCCCTATAAGCCCATCATCTGTTGCGCCGCACACGTTAAAGTAGCGCAAGATTATATAATTCAAGCCTTTCAGCTTTCCGTACCACTCAATCATAGTCTCAGTCATTCTCTTAGACTCACCATATGGATTTGCAGGTTTGGTAGGATGCTTTTCATCTAATGGAACATACTCTGCTTCTCCATATACCGCGCATGTTGAAGAAAAAATAATATTTTTAATATTGTGGTCTAGAAGCGCTTTTAGAAGAATTGCAGCAGAAACCGTATTATTAAGAAAATACTTTTCAGGCTGCTGCATAGACTCATTTACGGAACAATTTGCAGCATAGTGGATAACTGCTTGAATATCTTTTTCAGCTGACAAAACAGATTCTATTTTGTCTTCAATATCACCCTCATATATATGCAAGTTTTCTGTTCCAAATTTCTCCTGAAGAACTTCCAAGGGCTTTCTATATCCTGTAGAAAAATTATCTAATGCCACTACTTCGTAGCCTTTTTCTAAAAAAACGTACGTAGCAACTGAGCCTATGTAGCCACCTGCGCCGGTAATTAATATTTTTTTCATTACTTCAAAATAAGAATCTTTTTATTCATAATTTAGTTGTCTGATTCTTGCGTTACTCTCCCGCTTTGCGGGATGCGTTCCTTTAATATTTTTGACTTCATTGAGGTTTATTTTAGCAAATCAGAAATATAAAAAAAACTGTTTGCGATCTATACGCGGGAAAAACACCTCGCCTTGCGAGGCAAGAAACCCTAGACACATTACTTTCTCATAAAAAAACTTCTGTACTTAATGGAAGATAAGAAACCCTGCCCAAGTCTCCTACCTCCCATCAAACACAGAAGTAATGTATCTTCTCAAGTCTCCTGCTCCGATTTATCGGAGTGACTTCTCCCCTTTTTAGTGACAATTATTTAATTATCACTAGCATGAAAAATGTCGTGAAAACAATCCAATTACGTAAAAATAGCTTCATCAATTTTTCTTGACATAAAAAGCTATTTTTGTTAATTTATCTTTCAAATACTAGTCTCACCCTGCCTAGAGACTACGTATTTATAATTTTCTAAAAGAGCATTGCTTTTCGTACTTAAGAATTTATACAGCTAGTAGCGAAAGCGATGCTCTTTTTTTTGTCTTCAAACGTATTCTCCAAGCAAAAACAAGTTATTACAAAAGCACTACGGGAACTTGCAAACCTTTTTCTAGAATCTTTTTAAATTGTTCTTTTCCTAGTTTATTTACGGAGTCTTGGTAGAGATCAGTCTTTGCCTCTTTCTTCTTTTCTTTTATAAAAAGTTTCAAAAGTTTCATTACTTAAAGTATACCACGACTTGTCAAAACTTTCAACCTATAGGGAATTTAATGATGTCCTAGAGTTTTTGAGATTCAAAAAGTATTGATTTATCAGTGCAAAAAAACAGCATAAAAAAATGTGGATAACTTTCTGAAAATAATTTTGCCTATTGACAAAATAAAAAAGATTATTTTTTACAATTTCTTAAAAGCTTGTACCTTAATGTGACTTAATAAAATGATT
Source organism: uncultured Gammaproteobacteria bacterium (assembly GCA_964542125.1). Lineage (GTDB taxonomy): Bacteria > Patescibacteriota > Microgenomatia > Levybacterales > GWA1-39-11 > JAGORM01. The sequence continues at coordinate 1,742 of CAZITH010000187.1, forward strand.
ATGAGGTTAATTGAAAGTGGGATTTTTATGCGCGTTTAGAATGCGCTTCCCTTAATCTT
>CAZITH010000188.1:0-1774 GCA_964542125.1 uncultured Gammaproteobacteria bacterium
ACATTTTAGTAAAAAGGGTATTAGATGATGAATCCTGGCTTCTAGTAAGGACCACTGCTGGAGTTACCTCATTTGTGGGTGCTATGAACAAGCCTACCCCAATAAGAGATGATGAAGTCGAAGCTATTGTAAAGTTTGTGGAGATGAAAGATCCAGTCTTTAAAAGCGCATTTTCTGTGGGACAACCTGTTAAAATTGTAGATGGACCTTTCTCTGATCAGCTAGGCACTATTGAATCTATTGATGAGTCCAGAGGAAGACTTAAGGTTCTTATGAATATCTTTGGACGCGAAACACCAGTGGAATTTGATTTCTTACAGGTAGAAAAAATATAAGGAGATATATACCGTTAACTCTTGGCCTCCCGCAAGCGGGATTGCCAGAGACTCCCGGTATTTTCTCGCTCAAGGACTATATTAGAAAGAGCTCGAAAAATGGCTAAAAGATATGTTCAACCCCATAAATGGGGCCCCAACATATTTTCTCAACAATTATTATAAAAAAACTAAGGTATGGCTAAGAAAATTAAAACATTTATTAAAATTAACGTAAAAGGCGGAGAGGCTACTCCTGCACCACCTATTGGAACAGCTTTAGGCCCTCATGGTCTTCCTATCATGGAATTTGTAAAGGCATTTAATGATAAAACCGCTGACCAAAAAGGCACAGTTTTACCCGTGGTTATTACTGTTTATGAGGATAAAACCTTTTCTTTCATCATTAAAAAACCGCCTGTTGCTGAACTTATTAAAAAAGTACTTAAAATTCAAAAAGGATCCAGTAAGCCTTCCAAAGAAACAGCTGGAAAACTTACAAATGCTCAAGCAGAAGAAGTTGCAACTATTAAAATGGATGACTTGAATACAAAAGATGTTAAAATGGCAGCAAGAATTGTAAAAGGTGTTGCAAGAAGCATGGGAATTGACACGGAGGCATAGAGAATTCTATACCGTTAACTCTTGGCCTCCCGCAAGCGGGATTGCCGGAGACTCCCGGTATACCTTTGAAAAAAGAATACAAATTAGATATATTTAAAGGAATTTTTTAAAAGTTATGGGAAAGGTAAAAGTAAAAGTATTAGGAGACGAACAACAAGAAGAAGCACAAAAAGCAGCTGATGCGGTAAAACGTGAGCAAAAAAACCTGAGAGAAGGAAAAACTCATATTGCAGGCATGAAAGGCGGAGAAAGAACCGTTTCTGTAGGTATTTCTGAGGAAGAAATTGCAGCAAGTCTAGATACAACTTCCCCAGAAGAAGTAGCAGAAGAAAGCGGAAAAAAGAAAAGCACCAGGGAAAAAAGAAAGCACATAGTCTCAAAAAGGCACAAAGCAAATAAAGAACTTTCCTCAAAAGACGCATCTTCAGTTTCAAAAGCAGTTGAAACGCTTAAGAAGTTTAAAACTAGTTCCTTTGATGAAACTGTAGAACTTCACATTAATACCAGAGAAAAAGGAATCTCCGGAATGCTTACCCTTCCACATGGAACTGGAAAAACACTCAGGATTAAAGTTGCAGATGACGCGCTTATTTCTGAAGTGGAATCTGGAAAAATCACCTTTGACGTATTAGTTGCAACTCCACAAATGATGGGAAAGCTTGCAAAAGTTGCAAAAATTCTAGGACCTAGAGGGCTTATGCCTAACCCTAAGAATGGAACTATTACTCCTAATCCAGATGACGCAGTAAAAAAACTTTCTGCGGGACAAATTTCCTATAAAACTGAGGCTCAAGCACCTATTATTCACATGTCAGTAGGAAAAGTTTCTTTTGAAA
>CAZITH010000189.1:0-1767 GCA_964542125.1 uncultured Gammaproteobacteria bacterium
AGGTTAACTAAAATTCAATGAAAATAAGTTCCTGAAAAAAGAATTTAATTTGAAGATAAATATTTTCTGCTAAGGGTAAAAGCATAATATCCCACTCCAATCAAAGCGCTTCCACAGATAATAAGCGATAAAGGCCATCCTAACGTTCCACTGAAATAGTCTCCGGTGATTTTTAATATATAAATCATAAGAAATATTGTTCCAAAGGTAAGCAGTGACTTGCTTTTTAAATATGTACTTAAATATAGATCATTAAAAATAAGGCCTGGAAATAGAATTTCCCATATAACATTTTGGGAAGGCTTCCATCCGCCCAAGATTAATGCGGCTCCTAAAGTAAATAGTGACCCAAATCCGTAAAGAAACTGAGAGAGTCCTTTTTGCGCTGTGAAAGAAAAATAGTATCCAAGAAGCACATAACTAATCCCCACAACAAAAAATCTATATTCATAAAATTTAATATCTGAGAAAATTGGGCTAGATCCAGTGACAAAATTCGTAAAACTAAAAAATAACCATGTTGCATAGGAAATACCAAAAAAAGTAAATATAGATTTTTTAAACACAAAATATGAAGAAATATAAACAGAGGAGAGTATCCCTGCAATCAGGCTTTGGACAGCATTATCATTGGAATTGAACCCAGCTTGATTAAAAACTACGTATAAGCCTAACGGCATAGTAAGCGCTGCCATTAAGTGGAACGCGTAACTAATACCGCCATACTTTTCTTCTTTGTTAAGAATGACACCTGTGCAGTAGACTATAATTCCAAACCCAAGGGTTGCAACTATTCTTGTGAAGGAATTTAAGGTGTTCCAATTCTGCCAAATTAATACTGATATGCCTATGAATACAATAAATGCTCCAATAAAATATAAAACTTCAGATAGCCCCACTTCTTTTGTAAGCGGATCAGAATTCAACCCCTCTCCTTTCCCCTTTTTATACGCCCATATAAGCTCATCCTTTGTGATACTGTTTAGAGATGATAGTTGGGATATCTCGTTAAGAAGTTTTTCTTTCTCCATGGTTATTTAACTATCCAGCCCAAAAAATGAAACGAGTTAAAGTAGCTAGATGTGCTGGGGATGTTGAGTTTTTTGCTTACACTATGTCCTACCAAATATTGGGTTTTATAGTCACTGCTGTACCAATAGAATGGAAAAACTCCGCTGCCTTGGCTTCCATTTTCTAATTTATAACCGTCAGGCGAAATCATGTCTGTATCTATTTTGTACCCCTGTGCCTCTTGGAAAGTGATTTGTGAGCTTTTGTTTTCTGTAACCTTATAAAGATACAGTTTTGGCTTAGTGTGCTGTGCGGGTTCAGGGTAGCGTGTTGGAATTGGGTTTTCTATCAGGTGCCCATTCTGTACATCATACGAAACGCTAGTATAAAAACTATCATTCATAGAATATAAAAAGTCACTTTTAGGCTGAGAGAAAATACCAGGTATATAGATGCTTGCAATAACAAATACAACCATTAAAACTGGTGTTAACAGTCCTAAAATAAGAGGAACGTTTTTCTTTGGAACCATTAGAGTTGTATCTATTATTTTTTCACTATAAGAGTTAAGTGTCAACAGTTTATAATTCGACTTATGATTATGGTAATGTAGCCTTATTTATGTAGGCATATTTCACTCCGGAGGTGGAATGAGGCTAATCTTTGGAAGTTATAAATATTTCCAGCTTTAAAATTTTTTAAATTTTGTGTCGGGGTGGAGGGAATTGAACTACTTTTATAGTTTATTAAGGCAGG
>CAZITH010000190.1:0-1741 GCA_964542125.1 uncultured Gammaproteobacteria bacterium
GGGGTCTGGGGAGGAATGCGGGCGGGATTTCGGCGGGATTCTTTTTTCTTTTCGCAAATGCTTCCGTTAATACAAGAATAGCAAAAAAGATGATCTCTTGCTATTGCATAAATTTTTTCTATCTTGTATACTAAAGTTAGCAGTCAATATTAGATATTATGAACCAAGAAATCAACTCACCTTTTAGATACGCTGGAGGAAAGTTTTATGCTCGTAAGTTAATTATTGAGCATATTCCCGAACACGATTTTTATATTGAGCCATTTGCAGGTGGTGCTTCTATTTTCTTTGCAAAAGCAAAGGTAAAAAATAATTGGTTAAATGATATAGACAAAGATTTGATAAATTGCCTAACTATCATTAGAGATTTTCCTGAGAAACTCATCGAGAGGTTGAAAGACGAAAAAGCTACGAAAGAACGACATGGGTATTTTAAAAATGAATTCAAACCAAAAAGTAAATTAGATAGGGCCGTCAGGTGGTTCTATCTAAATCGAACATCATATTCAGGAATTATGAATATGCAGAATTGCTATTGGGGTTACGGAGAAAAATACAGCATGCGACCAGAAAACTGGCCTCGCAACATTTTGAGAACATCTGAAAAATTGCAGGGAGTAAAACTAACTTCTTTAGATTTTGAAGATTTAATAAAAGAAGTACCCAAAAACTCATTTTTATTTATTGACCCACCTTATTTTAATGCAGATCAAGATAAATTTTATGCTTGCTCATTTAAAAAAGACGATCATTTTAGACTTGCTAAAATTCTAAAAAAACACTCCAAAAGAATTAAATTTTTAGTTACATATGATAATAGTCCAGAAGTAAGGGATTTGTACGACTGGGTTATAGATATGCACGAAAGAGAGTGGAACTACACTATCAGTAGAACTGATGATCAAAAAAATAAAACCGATAAAAAGGGAACGCGCTCAAAAGGAAAAGAAATCTTTATCGTAAATTACGATTCTATTAAGCAAAAGGCTTTGCTTTAGTTTTTTATCAACTCCTCAAATATTTTTTCACTATCTTTTATCGAGTGCCAGCCATTGTTTGCTGTTGTTTTGTTTTTATCAAAAAATATAATCGGGTAGTTTGGAATAAAACCACAATTCTTTTTATTTTTACAAAGTCCACGCGTACAAAGCACCCCGTTATTATGTATTGCCAAATCTGATGTTTTTGCAATAAACATTGTATTAAAAGCAAAATCCCTAAGATCAACTGATTTTGAGCCAGCTATTTTTTCTAGAAAATCAATACCTTGTTTTGTTGGTTTCCATTCGAAAAATCCTGTCTTTTTATCAGTATCATAAAAAGCATTACCGATTGAAGTGATCACAATGTCGTAATCTGCTGGCAAGTATTGATCGTTGTGAATTGCAAGTACATCTTCTGATACTCCTAGTTTTGGAGCCATTTCTTTTACTTTTGCAGGTCCAAGAGTGCGACTGCGCATACACTTAACTCTAATTTCTGTATGTCCATCAGTAAACGCCCTAAAGCCTCCCTTCTTAGCGAGTTTGCATTCAATCCTAATAATTTTTCCAGTTTTAATATGCTGAACTCGCACATCAATATCATGAAAACCTATCTGAGCGTTCATCATTGGTTTATCAACTAACCACTTGTCTTTCGGAAGAATTTCTTGCAACGCCATCATAACTGAAAACTCAAAAGCCTTTCCCCTGATCATGGGAACAACTTTTGGTTCATATAATGTTTCTGCCAAATAAAA
>CAZITH010000191.1:0-1733 GCA_964542125.1 uncultured Gammaproteobacteria bacterium
AGCAAGCTGCGATGTTACTAAAAGGGATAAAGGCAATAAAGATGATTATTGCAGGTGATAACATACCCATGTCTATGGTTAATAATATACAATTAGATTGAGGACATATTTCTAATTGCTATCGATGAATAAAAAAACCAGAGAAGTCGTAACTACAAAAAAGCAAAAACGGCTTAATAATAGAAAGAGTGTTGTATTCTCTTTTTTTGCCGGCGCCGGTTTTTTAGATTTAGGGTTCGAATCTAGTGGTTTTGAAGTTGCATTTGTTAATGAGCTTAATAAATCTTTTTTAGATATATATAGGTTTGCTAGAAATAAAATGAACATGCCGTTACCTAAATACGGCTTTCACGAGGGTGATATGGCAGACCTAACAGCCGGAGACGGAAAAAGGCAATTAACAATAAATATTAAGAATGCAAGAGAACAAGGTGCACTTGTTGGATTTATTGGGGGGCCTCCCTGCCCAGATTTTTCTGTAGCCGGAAAAAATCGTGGACGCGACGGTAAACATGGCAAACTCTCAGAAACATATATCACTTTAATTAAACAGCAAAAACCTGATTTCTTCCTATTTGAAAATGTAAAAGGACTATGACGCACAAGAAGCCATAGGGTATATTACGATGAGTTAAAAGAGAAACTGAAAAAAAACGGTTATGTTCTTACTGAACGTTTAATCAACGCTTTAGAGTATGGTGTACCTCAGGACAGGGACCGCATTATACTTGTTGGATTCAGAAAAGAATTAATACCTCAAAAATTATTGGTTTATGATAAGAAAAACACACTTGATCCAGAAAAGTTTCCCTGGTTGGATTATATTAAATATCAAAGAAATACTATTTTTGCAAAATATAAATCATTGGAGACAAAATATGAGAATTCATTAAGCAGGAAACCCACTGGCATACCTCTTGATACAACCGTTGAATATTGGTTCCACAAAAATAAAGTCCTAGTTCACCCCAATGCAAAACACCACTTCTTACCAAGAGCTTTGTTTCGGTTTCAGAATATTAGGGAAGGTGATGTATCTAGAAAATCATTTAAGCGATTGCATCGATGGAGATATTCGCCAACTGTCGCTTATGGTAACAATGAGGTGCATTTGCATCCATATGAGCAGAGAAGGTTGTCTGTTGCTGAGGCACTTGCAATCCAATCGCTTCCAAAGGAGTTTATCTTTCCTGATAGTATAACTTTGTCTGAAATGTTTAAAGCAATCAGTAACGGAGTTCCGTACGTCGCTGCAAAAGCTGTTGCAGATACTATAAAAACCTTTATTGATACCTTATAATGCTAGCCAAATGCTAAATGGCATTATTTGGTGTATGACTGATGTATTTTCCAAGGAAAAACGTAGCCAGGTTATGTCTCTAATCCGCTCGAAGGATACGTCAATCGAACGGAAGGTTTTTCGCTTTTTAAGAAGAAAAAAACTTTATTTTAAGACGCACTATAGTAACGCAGAGGGTAATCCTGATATAGCCTTGCCACGTCGTAAAAAAGCCGTTTTTATAGATGGAGATTTTTGGCACGGACGTGATTATAAATATCGCAAGAATAAACTTCCAGACTACTGGAAATCAAAGATAGAAGGTAATAAGAAAAGAGATATAAGACATAATCGATCTTTAAAATCGACTGGTTGGAAAGTATTAAGGATATGGGAGCATGATCTTGAGAAAAATGAGAAGTCAACATTAAATAAAATTTATTTGTTGTTAAAA
>CAZITH010000192.1:0-1730 GCA_964542125.1 uncultured Gammaproteobacteria bacterium
AGTAACGGCAAAACAAAAGCGCTTACAAAACTTTCGGTTGAAGAAGCCGATGACTATAAGAGACAATCAGGGGTATTTTTTGTTGACCGTGATCCCTTAAAGCACGAACATCCTCTTCTAGAAGTTCCTGTTGTTCCTGCTCCTGACATTGATGGTGAGATTCATCAAGCGGACGACAAGAGAGTATTGATAAAAGATGCAAACGGGCAAGACGTAGCTCGAGCGCGGTATTTCCCTTGGAGGAAGGAATGGAGATGGGTAAAAGACCCCGAAAGCGTATCAGACTACACAATACGTGAATTTGCCGACGCGAAAGGCCAAGTCTTCGGTGTTTTTGATGGAGATCTTAGTGCCGATACCTCAAGGTTACTTGATGAGACATTTACGGATTTATATGAAAAAGTTGGTAACCAATTAATTATTGGTGGTGCTTTGGACGCAAAATGGGTATTTAATTCCTTTTCTAATTCAGACTGGAGGAGAGTTCTTGACAACTGGTCAGCTATTCAACGAAATCTTCAGGAGGGGCAAATTCCGGCTAATTTTAAATTCAATTGGGTAAAACCCGATATGATGATGGATTTTGCAGAAGATAGTGGGATGAAGGTGAGGGCGCAGCACATTATTGGTGGGGCAGATTTGCAGGACAACATCAAAAACGGGAACTATTCTAATAATGAACTTGAAAAGATTTTAGAGTTCATGGCTAAAACCCGCGTATTGAAGTACAAAGGGAGAATCGAACAGTGGGATGTTCCAGACGAAGCTGCAGGTCGGTTAGTGGGTGGAGATGAGGATAACAAATTTTACTATTCGAAATTGGGTGCAGGAATTATCGACAAGTTAGTAGGATGGGTTAAGGAAGCTGACCCTGATGTAACAACAGTTATGGTTGAAGATCATGTTGTTGAGGGGACCAGTATGCCTAATGCGATAAATTTCTTCAGGCAAACAAGCGATAAGTTCTGGGAATTACTTGATCATTTCAAATCAGCTGGTGTACCAGTGGATAAAATCGGATTGGAGAATAATCTCTGGATTTATCGTGCGCCAACCAAAGATCAAATTTCGTCAGTATTAAAGCGCATTCAGGATATGGGTTTTGGATTGGCATCCACAGAGACAACGATTATTTCCAGCCCAACCGAAGGGTTCTATAGAGAATTGACCACAAATAACCCAGCTTCCAACCCTGATGAATTACAGGCAAAAGTTTTTGCCGACTTAGTTTCCGCTTACATTGAGGCTGGAGGGGAGTATGCTCTCGGAGGATTAACCGACGCTACTGTTTGGACAGCTTATAAAAGTCCACAAGGGAAATCGGCGATTTTTGATAAAGACAAAAAGCCCAAGCAAGCATTTTTTGCTATTCGCGACACACTCAAGCACTCCTTGGTAGCGTAGATATTTTCCTTCTTAATATTTTCATTGATAGTATTTACAATAGTACTATTCTTGGAATATTGAGTTAAAATCTCATACATAATTACAAATTATTTAATGAAGAGGAGGGTCATTGCATATATAGTACTGTTGGAAATTGTAACAATAATCTTTATTGGGTACAAAATTAATCGAGGTAAAACACAAACATTAGGAGTATCTATTAATACCATACCAAAACAATCATCTGAAGCAAATTCTGCTTCAAATTTTAAATATTTTCATGAACCGCAAAAAAATACAATTCAGGAAGATCCAAATCCATATTTTAAAGCAACATACACGAT
>CAZITH010000193.1:0-1722 GCA_964542125.1 uncultured Gammaproteobacteria bacterium
TTCATTACTGCAGGTTTTATTTTTGCAAAGTCCATTGAAATTTTTTTATCCATTTTTTCACCTTTATTAATATTCTATTTACTTATTAAAATTTTATCTAAATTTTTTGCATCAATTTTTCTTTGATAATCATTAGTACTTATTTTAAAAAATTTTACTCCTGCTAACTGGGCACACTCTCGATCTGTTTCAGAATCGCCAATAAAAATTGCATCTTCTTTATTTATTTTTGTTTCATTTAAGATATAGATTAATGGTTCTGGAGAAGGCTTTGTTTTTTGAAGAGTATCTCTACCGCAAATAACTTTGAATTTTTCAGCTATTTTTAATCCATTTAATGCTGATTTTATTGTGCTTTCACAATTAGCACTAGCTATTGCCAAAATGTATCCTTTTTCATGTAATTTATTTACTAATTCAACCATATTTGGGAATGGAACATATCTTTTAGCCTGATGCAGCGTTTGAAAAATTTTATCCTCATATTTTTTAAAAATTGAATCAACTTTCTTTTTTCGATTTAGTGTATTAGAAATAGAATTTGATAATAATAAAAGTGGCTGATTTAGATTTATATCTACTTTTTCTTTTTCTGCAAATTCAAGAATTTCTTTTCTTACATTTCCCCATTCAACATCAAGAAAAAGAAGAGTTTCATCTAATTCAAAAATTACTATCTTCATAATACTATCTTCCTTTTGGCACTTTTTGCTTCATTAAGTATTTTTTTACAAACTGCTTCAAATCCTGTCTTATTTACTCCTCCAACTATTGCTCCATCAGAATTTGGAACATTTCCTTCTATGAATAATTTCTCTCCAGCATAAAAGAAAATAAAAGTTGGTATTGATTCAACTTGATATCTTTCAGCAAGTTCTCTATCTGAATCAATATTAACTTCAAAAAATTCAACTTCAGGAAGTGTTTTTTCAGCAATAATTTTTCCAATTACACTCTCCATCATTCTACATGGAGGACACCAATCTGCTCCGAATTTAACACAAACAAGCTTTCTTTTCTTATCTGTTATTATCTTCTCAAATTCACTTCCTGAAATATGTGTCATAAATTAACCTCTTCACTAAATTATTTAATCCTCTCTCATTAGTTCTGCTAATCTGGTATCTAAACTATCTCTTTTTGACATTTGTCCTTTAATTTTCATCTCATCAACAAGAGCTTCAACTAATAAATCGGATATTTTTTCAATTTTATCTTTGTGGCGTTCTTGGATTTTTGCTTTTACCCGCTCCATTATTAATTCCATTGCTACTTCTCTAGCTGCTCCCATCATAACTTCAGCATCCGAACATTCACACTCTTCATCACAGCAATCTGATTCTTCTGTGCTACAACAAGTTTCTTCTGGGCATTCGCATTTATTCCAACAATCACACGAATTCATATCACAATTTTCCTCATTTTTTTCGCAATTCTCTTCCATAATTCTCAACTCCCTTTTTTAGTAATGGTTTTAATTATACCTAACTTATTATTATACATGGTAGTTACCATAAAAGCAGATACTATCAAAAAAGAAAGTATTGGAAAACTAACGACTATAACCGAATGTCCTGTTCATGCCGTTTTAGAAGTACTTGGAGGAAAATGGAAAATTTTTATCGTTTGGTACATTTCTCAATCTCCAAGAAGATTTAGCGAGTTAAGACGGGCAATGGTTGGAGTTACAGAAAAAATGTTAACTAAACAACTTCGCGAACT
>CAZITH010000194.1:0-1687 GCA_964542125.1 uncultured Gammaproteobacteria bacterium
ACAGATAACCCATAGCAGTTTCACAGGTTATTTTCAGAAACAAAAGATTAAATGTGTTCTTATGAAAAAATATTTACAACTCATTTCCGTTCTGGGAATATTTTTCACTGGAGTATTTCTTAAAAATTTTATAAAACATGATGATGAGCTACCGCATGTTATTCAGCCAACACGCACACCTATTCCTACAGCACTTCCTTCACAGACAACCCAATCTACCCCTCCTCCTGAAAACTCTCCCGCAGAAATCTCTGTAAAAGCTACCCCTACAACACATCCCAGTCCCGTGCCGGCAACCCCAACATCCTCAGAAGGATTTAAAAACGGTTCATATACAGGAAGTGTGGAGGACGCATACTACGGATATATACAAGTGAAAGCAGTTATTACTGGGGGGAAACTGTCAGACATTGAATTTCTACAATATCCCAATGATAACCACACGTCTTTAAGAATCAACGAACAGGCGCTTCCTATTCTAAAATCAGAAGCACTAGACTCTCAAGGCAAACAAATTGATTTAGTCTCTGGAGCATCAGATACAAGCCCTGCGTTTATTCGTTCTCTTGCAAATGCGCTCAGCCAGGCAAAAAAATAATATGAAATTTTTAGATGAATTTTTAAATGAGTTTACTACGTACAGGTTAACGCTCTATTTTTTAATTGGTCTTTTGTTTTATTCTGTGGTTTTAAGCACGCTTTCATTCTTATCTTACAGCCCGCTGGATATTTTAGGAAGTGTTGGTATTACTGTAACAGCCGGATATATAGCAAATAAGCTGTTTTCAAAAATTTTCCATGCAGCAACAAATATAGAATCTGTTTTTATTACCGCCTTAATTCTTTCACTTATTATTACCCCTAAATTATCACTAAACTGGACATTTTTAGCTGCAGCTTCCGTTCTGGCAATGGCTATAAAATACTTTCCTACCGTTGAAAAAAGGCATATATTTAATCCGGCTGCAGGATCTGTTCTTGCAATTTCACTAGTTTCTTCTGAGCACAGTGCATCATGGTGGATAGGAACTCCATGGATGTTTATTCCTGTGTTGGTAGGAGGACTTTTACTCATAAGAAAAATACAAAAAGAAGACCTTTTTTATGTCTTTGTGGCAACGTTTTTAATATGTATTACTTCTGCTGCAATTCTGAGAACGGGAAATATAACAAACCTCATAGAAGTATTGAAGGTAAGCTTTTTAAAAACTTCAGTGCTGTTTTTTGCCTCAGTCATGCTAACTGAACCTCTTACGTCTCCCACAACTAAAAAATTACAAAAATGGTACGCAGTCTTAGTAGGCATTTTATATGCTACTCCCCAATTAAGACTTTTTAACCTTATATTTACTCCAGAACAGGCTCTTGCTGCAGGAAATATTTTCTCATTTTTTATAACACCAAATTATAGACTCTCACTTACACTTTTGGATCAAAAAAAATTGTCTTTTGACACGCACCTTTTTATATTTAAACCAGTTGATTCTTTTAAGTTTAAAGCAGGGCAGTATATGGAATGGACGCTTCCTCATAAAAATGCGGACAGCAGGGGAAACCGAAGATATTTTAGCCTAGCATCCTCTCCTACAGAAAAAGCGCCCATGCTTCTGGTTAAATTCTACTCACCTTCAAGCTCTTATAAAAAGGCTCTTATTGAATTAAGTCCTGCAAAACCTGTCATAGCAAC
>CAZITH010000195.1:0-1660 GCA_964542125.1 uncultured Gammaproteobacteria bacterium
TATATTATTCCATCCCAAGCGTTTGTCATATACATGATTGAAAATAAAAAAGACAAAAAGATGCCTTGAAAAATAGTGATTTTCTTTTTTGAAAAAATTTCCATTAAGAGTGCGAGGGTTAAGAGTACAAATGGAATATCTGTAACGTGTCCATGGAGATCTGAAACAACAAATGAATAAATGGGAAACTCGTGTATTGTAAATGGAATGAATCTGGTGGCGTTTGGGTACCAGTAACTGTTTGGGAAAAGATTTGGCTGAAATGAGAGGTTCCAAAACGGAACAGGACTTTCCCCTTTGTAGCCTTGGAAAAGAGAATATACGGTTTGTAGGTTACCGCCAAATGTGGTAAGTGCTCCTCCTAAAAGTCCCCCCATAAACATTTTCTTTTTCTCAAATTTCCCCAAAAGATTATAGAGAAATGAAAAGGAGCAGGCAAAAGTAAATGAAAATAATGTTGCTATCATCAGGTTATATGCAACTGGAGCACTTACTCCTGATGATTTTGTAATAACGGCTGTAATAAGGTGCCCAAAATAGTAATAATTTATAGAAAAGGGTGTAAACCACATATCTTTTGGCGGGAAGTATGAGGTTCTTAGTAAGGAATTTACAAATCCATAGTCCATAAATTTTTCCAACCCATGGATACTTGGTTCTAAAGACCTGATGTAAGCCCAAAAAATAATACCTATTAAAAAAATACACTCCTCAAAAATCATTACTTTGTTTATTGTTATCCTGAGGTTTGGTTTTCTTCTTGTCAAAAACAGAGAAACACAAAAGCATAAAAAAGAGATAATTAAAATTCCAGGGACAGAAAAAGCAACTACATGAAGACTAGAGAGAACAAATATGAGATAGGAAACAACCGCGAGCCCTACTATTTTTGAAAATACATAGAAGGAGTCATAAGAGTCTTTAAATAAAATTTTTGTGACAGGAAGAAAGATAACTCCAACTCCTAACAACACTAACCACCATTGAATAACAGATAATAAATTTGAGAACATGACGAATAGGAACAATTATACATGCTTTACAGACATTTTCCATAACTTTTCTGAATTTAAACAGTATTGTTTTTTTAATACCTTTATTATCCTTGGTTTTTCCATTTAGTTTTTATAAACAAAAGCTCTCTAGAGAAGTATATTCAAAAAAAAGGGAAGTAGAGATTGCAGAGAAAAAGAGCCTATTTATATACTTTGTAAAATAGAAAATTAAAAGACGTAAAAGTTAATTAAAATATCGAAGTGATTATAAAAAATGGATAATCTTCACAGAAGAATGTCTCAGGATTATTTATGTGCAGTTATTTTTCCGAGCATAAATTTTTAATGTGTTTTCTTTATTTACGTAAGAACTTTTGAAGTTTTTTTCAAACCACTCAGGAGAAAAAGGAAAATCTTCACTTGGTTGGGTAATAGAAATGTACGACAAATTGTTTCTCCTTAAATATGCGCAAACTGTATTTTTATTTTCAGATGAAAGTACTTTTTTAATCTCATCGTTTCTTTCGGTTGTATTATATCCTGCTGACCAGGCAAAATATGGCCAGCCTAGGAATATTTTTCTTCCTGCAATAGATTCTGGAGCATAAAGAAAAGAAGTATTGAGAAAAACTGAATCTTTTGGAGTGTTTTTTATGACCCACTGT
>CAZITH010000196.1:0-1614 GCA_964542125.1 uncultured Gammaproteobacteria bacterium
TTTCTGAAGAAAAAGATGATGCAAAAATTCCTTTTGCAAGTAAGCCTTTTGATAAAGGACATAATGGTTTTGTTATGGGAGAAGGAGCTGGTGTCTTAGTTCTTGAAGAATTAGGACATGCCCTAGCTCATGGTAGAAAAGTTTATGCAGAAGTAGCAGGTTATGGAGACACTGCTGATGCAGCCGAAGATACTGCTCCAGACGAGAAAGGGGAAGGACAAGAACGAGCTCTAAGAATGGCAATTATCGGAAGTGAACATCTCATGGAAAAAGGGATAGTTTACGTAAACGCTCATGGAACATCTACCCCAATAGGAGATCCAATTGAGTTAAAATCATTAAGAAGATTTAAGGGAAGAAAAAGAAATATTTTCGCGTCATCTACTAAAAGCATGACAGGTCATTTACTTGGTGCAGCAGGAGGAGTTGAGGCAGTATTTTCAGTTCTGGCATTAGATAAAGGAGTGCTCCCTCCTACCGCTCATCTAACCGACCCTATTGGTGAAGCTGAGGACATGGACTTAATTCCAAATGAGGCAAAAGTTATCAAACCTCATCTTGTGATAAATAGCACCTTTGGATTTGGAGGTTTAAATAGTGTTACCGCTTTTAAAAGGTTGGGAAATTAATTTATTCCTGCTTGTTTTTGAAGTTTAGATAAATTTAAAATTGTCACACTTCCCCTCGTATGGGCAATCACTCCCTCTTTTTCTAACTTATTTAATGATATGGTTACGCTTTCCCTTGCTGATCCTACAAATTCTGAAATAACTTGGTGAGTTAGGGGAATAGGAATTAAAATCTCAGATCCTTCTTTTTCACCAAATCTTAGTGCGCAATCATATAAAAAAGAAGCAACACGCGTGGTAGTTTCCGCGGCAACAAATCCATACAAACGTCTCTCTGTGTAGTTAAGTCTTTGAATAAATAAATACAAAAGGTCTACTATGTACTCCGGATGAGAAACTAAAATAGCTTTATACTCTTCAACCGGGACAGAAATAATCTCACAATCAGTTAATGCTTCGCTACTATGCCAGTACGTATGATCTTTTGAAGTCAATGCTCTTAGCCCTAGAATAGTATGTGGTCCATATAAATAAACAACTGGCTCATGCCCGTCCTCTGCGGTCTGAAACAACTTTACATAACCACTCTTAATATAAGTAAGTTTGTTAGTTTCATCTCCTTGGTAAAAAAGTGTGTCGCCCTTTTTAATTTTTCTAATGGGACGCTTAACAAGTTCTTTAAAAAAGGAGTTAAAATCTGGTTTATCCCAAACGGCATCTAGTCTTTGCTGCAGCTTAGACATATAAATTCTGAGTTCGAACTATGTGAGTTATACCACATCTGTTTTGTAATGTACATCACAAAAAAGATGTTGGTTTTATTACGATAACACACTTTTACTGTGTTAAACTATTTAACAATGTCTCCCCAAGAAAGTATGCGAAAAAAAGCTGAGCAAAGAGAATTACCGTCTTATGGTAAAGTTGCAGTTTTGTGGAATGGACAAACTTCATTCACCGGAATGGGTGAAAGTATCTATGCTAATTCTCCTCAAGCAAAAAGAATATATGATAAAACCGCACATACACTTGGGGTATCTTTACT
>CAZITH010000197.1:0-1592 GCA_964542125.1 uncultured Gammaproteobacteria bacterium
TAGATAAAATAACATGTTGAGGCTCATGCATTTTCGTCATAAGCTGAACATATTATTTCTATCTTCATTTCTACATTAAAAAGAAAAGCATTGGCTCAAAGATAACTTCATGTCTTCCGGCAGGAACAAATATTCCCCTAAAAGCAATGTTTACCGGCAACAAACCCGCGGTAGCATCTTTTCCATCAATTGTAACACGCGTAGGTCTGTAATATGTGTCTGAAGTAATAAGATATCCATCACCTTTATTTTCTGTTTCAATTATGGTTTTTTCTGGTGAGTAGTATGCTATTTTTGCCTCTCCTACTGAATAATTAAAATTATTACCAAACAGGTCTGAGACCGCAACTTTAGAAAGATCAACAGAGTGTATTATCTGCGGTATTTTTGAAGTATCATTTTGTATAAGTTTTTGCACAAAAAATGCTCTGGGTAATACTTTTTTATTTTCGTATACTTTTGTTTGTCCATATTCATATACTTTCTTAAACTTACTCATATTAAGCTCTGTTAATGACAGAATGTATTTAACATTAAGAAAATCAATTGCTTGAGTATTTAAATTTCTGGGCGTAATGATTCTGTTAAACCCAAATGGCGGTTTTATACTGTGATCAGAACGCTCATTAAATGCAATAAATTGGGCGTAATTTAAAAGATACAGCGGATCATAACCTTCTATTGACTCCAATCCATACATTGCAGAAAAGTTTGGCGGTAGAATTCTACTGTCAGTTGTAGCTATTCTAAATACTCCTTTTTGTTTTTGTAAAAACTCTAGAACTTGGGTGTTTGGAAACAAATATTCTGGTTTTGTAAAAGGGGTAAATTTCCATCCAAACCTCAAAAGGTCAAACATAATAATTATAATAACTGCACACAAAAAAACGTTTGTAAATTTCTTTTTCTTATTTAGTTGTGTAAATAATAATAAGGCTGCAGAAATGATAAATAAGATAGTGGGAAGTTTTAAGTTGTTCTTTGATACCAGAATATCCTGAGATTTTATTCCAAAGGTATTTAAAGTAACAATAGCCCAACAAAACGCTAATACAACTCCTAGGACAACTATAGGAATCCAAACCTTAGATCTTTTTTGTAAAAAATAATCATATCCTAATGCAGTAAGTACTGCCAAGGAGAAACACGCCACAGAAAGAAGTCTTGTGGGCTGCGCTGTAGACAAAAAAGGAATACCTAACACAAAAGGGACAGAGGAAATAACTGTGGGCAAAGCAAATAATAATGATGCTATTAATGAAATGCTAAAGAAAAAAGTTTTTTTGTCACGCCTTATAAACAACGCATAGAGAGCAAGAAGTAACGGCAGCACACCAATATATCCTAAAAATTCCGCATAATTCCATGTTCCAAAATAATTTAACGTAGCAGGATTCCCAAAAAAATCTGGGGCTATAAACTGAAGCAAATTTTGCCAGGGGATAAACCATCCAGGCTGGGTATAGGACTGGTCTGAAAACCTATTTGAACGGAGTATAAATTGAAGTGTGGGAAACCATTGGAAACATGTAATTAAAAAAACCAATACGGAATCAAAGATAAATGATCCTAAAATCTTCCCTTTTTGTTTT
>CAZITH010000198.1:0-1585 GCA_964542125.1 uncultured Gammaproteobacteria bacterium
TCCACATTTTTTTCAGGATTTGGAGACACTATAAATCCTTTTCCATCTTGAAGATCTTGATATGCTTGCGTTGAGGTTTTTAATGGATACGTGCCAAAACTCGTAAGGTCTGGAGTAAAATGATTATAACTTCCTGATACTACTTCTGGTCCGCTAGTGCCGTTAACAACTAAAAAATAGAGAGGTGACTTTTCAAAAACAGGATAGTAAATTATCATTTGATCCACAGGTTTTTGCCACATATCTAATCTTGCAACCTGTGCCGGCGGATTGTCAGCTAGTGTTAGATTAGTGTTAATAATATTAAAGTATGAGAATTTAATTCCAGCTATGTCTAGATCAGATCTATCAGCTCCAAGTGAATCTATAAAGTCAAAGACTTTTTTTTGAATATTTTCCTGGTCTTGAAAGGTGACATTTGAGACTCCAAAACTAGGATTAGTGGCAAAATCAGATTCAACTGAAAAATTAAAGGAATTTATATTATATGTTAAAACATTATTTTTCCCTACCTTTGTCCATTTATAAACAGTTGAAGAGATAAATTGCTGGTTTAGTGAGTAATCTAGCCCTGCAGCCCTATTTTTTGCATTCGCAAGCGCAGTAATACTTGCGGGATTTTTTTTAAGTTCATATACTTTTATTCTGTCAGTAAAACCAGGCAGTGCTCCAGAGACAGTGTTAATTGTAAAAACTGGCGTTTCATTTAGAGATTTAGGGAATGCAATACTGTCAATTTTACCTAGTTTCTGGTCTGGAGGAGGAATAGGGGTGGGGAAAAACATACTTTTCACAACTGTACCGCCTTTAAAAATGAAAAAGACAAGTAAAGCCAGAGCTACCGCCGCAGCTCCAATTTTTAAAAATATTCGTGTTTCTTTTGTGACTTGTGCCAGAGTAGACATAGAAGATATGGGTATATTGAGTATATGAAAAGATTTCGATAAAATGCAAGATATGGTACGAGTTAGATTTGCACCCAGCCCAACCGGAATCCCGCATGTTGGAAATATTAGAACCGCGCTTTTTGACTACTGTTTTGCAAAGTCTCAGAAAGGAGTTTTTGTATTAAGAATAGAGGATACGGATCAAGCACGCCTGGTAGAAGGGGCAGTGGATAAAATTAAAGAATCACTTTCATGGCTAGGGGTAACATGGGATGAATTTATTACCCAATCAGAAAGACTAGACCAGTATAAAAAATACGCTTACGACCTGGTGAACGCAGGAAAAGCCCGTGAAGAAGAGGGTGCAATCCGCTTTATAGTTTCTAAAGAAGGTGTGACTTCCTGGATTGATGCGGTTGGAGGAAAAGAAATCTCATTTCAAAATAAAGACATAGAAGATTTTATTATCCTTAAAAAGGATGGATTTCCTACGTATCACTTGGCAAATGTTATAGATGACCATCTTATGGGTATAACGCATGTGATTAGGGGTGAGGACTGGATTCCTTCCGGGCCCAAACACATCATGCTTTATGAAGCATTTTCCTGGACGCCCCCGGTTTTTGCTCATGTTCCAAATGTTATGGATTCTTCTGGTAAAAAACTGTCAAAAAGAAAAGGGGCAAAATCTGTTCTAG
>CAZITH010000199.1:0-1563 GCA_964542125.1 uncultured Gammaproteobacteria bacterium
AGAAATACGCACGGGAATTTCTGTAGCTTCACTGATTATTTTATCAATTCCTCTGATTAGGGCTCCACCACCTGCCAAATAAATGCCTCTTTCCATAATGTCACTAATTAACTCTGGCGGTGTTTCTTCAAGAGTATCTTTTATTCCCAGTATTATTTCCTGAATTGTTGGAGATAGGGCTTCTCTAACTTCTGAATCTGTAATTTTGATTGATCTGGGAAGACCGGACTCAAGGTCTCTACCTCTGACAATCTGGGATCTTTCTTTTGTTTTTGACTCAGGATCTTCAATAGAGACAGCAGACCCAATAGACATTTTTAAAGACTCAGCAGTAGGCTGTCCCAAAAGAACAGAATATTTTAGTTTGACAAAATTTATGATTGCTTCATCCATCTCATCTCCAGCAACCCTTAAGGACCTACCTAAAACTATTCCACCAAGAGATATCACAGCAATCTCAGATGTTCCACCACCTATATCAACAATAAACGAACCTTCTGGCGACTCAACTGGAAGCCCTGCTCCGATTGCAGCTGCCATGGGTTCTTCCACAAGGTCAACTCTTCTGGCCCCAGCATCAATTGAAGCATCAGCTACAGCTCTTCTTTCTACTTCAGTAACCCCAGACGGAATACCAACAATCACATGAGGTCTCGGGATTCTGGGAATATTACCATGCCCCTGATGTACCTTTTTAATATAGCTAGTTAATATTGAGGTAGCAGCATCAAAATCAGCAATAACCCCATCTTTTAAAGGTCTGACAACTTCAATGTTTCCAGGAGCCCGACCAAGCATTTTTTTTGCTGAAGCTCCAATTGCCAATATTTCTTTTGTTTTCTTATGTCTAGCCACAGCAGATGGCTCTCGTATGGAAATTCCCTTGCCTTTAATATAGACAAGCGTATTAGCAGTACCAAGATCAATTCCCAGGTCTGTTGAAAACAAACCCAAAAGATAGTCAACTGGGTTTCTGAATTTAAATTTAAATTTCATAGAGTTTCTTGCAGTATATAAAGAAAATTAAATATTGCAAAGGGTGTTAAATACTAACACAAAAGTTTGATAAACAAATAGATAATTTGGGATGGTAAAATCATAGATGAAAAAGTCGAAGATGAAAAAATCAATAGATATCTATAAAAACCTAATTTCATTTCTTTTTGGAACTTTACTTTTTTTGCTTCCACTTGTTTTTTCGAAATCAACTTCAGAACTTTTTGAATTTAATAAAATAATACTTTTATATTTTTCGACACTTACAATCACAACTTTGTGGCTATTAAGATCGATTAAGCAAAAGAAACTCATCTTCAGTCGTACAATATTTGACATACCCATACTGCTTCTATTAGGCGCAAACATCCTCTCAACTGTGTTTTCTATTGACACTAGAACTTCTATTTTTGGTTATTATGGTAGATTTAATGGCGGGCTAACCTCCCAGATTTGCTACAGCCTACTTTTTTTTGCTTTTGTCTCAAATATAGACAAAAGCTCTATTAAAAAATATTTATGGGTTGTTGTTTCCTCACTATTAATATCAGGAGTGATATCAATACT
>CAZITH010000200.1:0-1561 GCA_964542125.1 uncultured Gammaproteobacteria bacterium
AGACTGCTGAGAAAATGAGAGACCAATATTTAGCATGGACCAATAATTTGCACCATAGGGATCCATAATGTTTGATTCACGCAGGGACTTTGGATACACTGAAATGAGTTTTGCAGAGGTTAATGAGTCCCCTGTAGCATAGAGAGTTACATCATGACCACGCTTTACCAGTTCTTCAGTGAGTGCATACACTACGCGTTCTGTCCCGCCGTATTTTTTAGGAGGCACACGTTCTGCAAGCGGCGCGATTTGAGCAATCTTCATAGACAGATTATAGTGAGGGTGTGGGAGTTTTCTTAAAAGAACTTCGTAAGAATAAGGAAAGAGGAGTAGGAAAGTATTAAATTTGTGTAAAACTATGAATTATGATCTATTTTGAGTATAATTCAAAGCATGAAAGTTGGAACTGTGGCGTTGATAGGAAGACCCAATGTGGGTAAAAGTACACTCGTAAATAATCTAGTGGGGCAGAAGGTGGCTATAACTTCGCCCAAACCCCAAACTACCCAATTTCCGGTGTATGCTGTGTTTGAAAATGAAGAAGCGCAGATTATTTTTGTAGATACTCCTGGCATTTTTGCACGAGCAAAACTCTTAAAAGGAAAAGCTACAAATATGGAAGCAGAAAAAGCGCTGAATGATTCTATAGATGCAGCTTTATACATCATAGATAAAACGCGCGAGCGGGGAATTGAGGAAAACAGAGTATTAGGAATAGTAAGAGACTTAAAAGTTCCTAAAATCCTAGTCTATAACAAGTCTGACATAGAAACTCCTGACCACACTGCTCAGTATAAATTTATGGAAGAAGAATTTGATGCCGTGGTTCATGTTTCAGCACTAAAAAACCAGCATATACCAGGACTCTTATCTGCAATTATTTCATTTCTTCCAGAAGGTGAAAAACAAGTAGAGAGGGAAAGTATGGCAATAGCTGCTCTTAATATGGATTCCAAACTTTATGTGGAGGAAATAATTCGAGAAAAAGCATTTCTTAAATTAAGACGCGAGCTTCCGTACATGGTAACTATAAAAGTAGACGAAATTAAAAACAGGGAAAACGGCTCAATTTATATAAAATCTAGAATTTTAGTAAAAGACGAGCGTTATAAAAAAATGGTAATAGGTGCTGGCGGACGGATGATAAAAGAAATTGGTCTTATGGCACGCAAGGAATTTGAGGTAGCGACCGGGAAAAAAGTATACCTTGAGTTAACTGTGGAAGAAGAATGAACTAACAACTAGTAATTAGTAACTAGGAACTAGAAAATAGAAGTTAGTAAATAGGAGCTAGGTAATAAGGAAGGGTATAGGGTAAAGAGGTTAGGGAGAAAAGCTAGTTACTAGTCACTATTTTCTAATCCCTAACAACAAGTTTCCCACTTGATTTTTTTATAGAATTCTTCGTATAGTGAATACCTGACAGGAAAGGTTGTGGTGACATGGTTGACACCCGATACACAAACATAATCTCAACAGTAAAAGATGAAGTAGTAGAAGTAGAATAAAGACTAGAGAATGTAAAACTTCACACTACTGATCAAACAACCTATTAAAGCCT
>CAZITH010000201.1:0-1521 GCA_964542125.1 uncultured Gammaproteobacteria bacterium
TGGTCTGTAATACTTTTTCTATCAGGATCAGCCCCAGGAAATTGAATGGTTACTGGAGTACGGTTTTTTGACTCAAAAAAGTATCTGTATGCATAGTCTGAATTTCCTCCTGCAGAAATTACTGCAAAGTTAAAAGGCTCTCCGCCAGTCTTGGAAAGAACAAATTCAGAAATTTGCCTCACTTGATCTAACTGATGGTTTCCAGGATTTTTAAATGGTCTATTTTGAAAGTTAATAAAAACTAAAATTAAAAAAACAAAAATAAGTAGTATATTAGAATACCTCAGTCTCTTTTGAATAAATGAAACAAGTGCAGCAAGCAGTATAAACGGAACTGGGTACAAAATTCCTAGATAATAATCATATATAGGCTTTTTATAAAATCCAAAAAGAATTATGCATATCACTATCCAAAGAAAGAAAAGAAGAAGTCCGGGAAAGGTTTTTTCATCTTTTTTCTTTTTGTACAGCTGCACCCCTAAACAAAGTAAAGATATAAGTCCTATCCCTATTGAAAAAATAGACCAAACAAAAAGAGTCTGAGTGGAAAATAAATGCAAGTCCTCATATCTAGGAAAAGCTAAAAGCAGCCTTCCAAATATTCTTAAAAATACGTCCTCTACAATAGCAAAGTACCGTGAATTATTCCCAGTGTCCCCGGAAGAAAATATAAATTTAAGAATGCTTTGAATATTTTGAAAACCGTGACGCACCTCAAATGCAAGAAATGGGGACCATCCTATAAGCATGCCCAAGAAAAAATACAAACATCTTGTAATAAAAGCCCGTATTTTAGAAATAGCCTCTTTTTCTTTAAGAAAAGACAATAGTAAAAAAAAGAAAAACACAACTACCCCTAGAAACGTAGAAAGGTAGTGAAGTTGTAATAAAATTCCAAAGATTATTCCTGCAAAAATAATAAGTTTCTTAGATTTTTTAATAGCAGACTGGTATAGCAGATAAACTAATAAAAGCGCAAAAAATGGTACTGGATTAGGGTTCCAAGAAGATCGTGAATAGGTTACCACAAGCGGGGAAATGGCATACAGAAATGAAACAAAAAATGCAGGAATTTTTCCAAAAAAATCTTGGGTAACTTTATATAAAAGGCCCACAGTTAAAACCCCAATTAACGCAACCATCACAGCTGGACCAACAGGGTTATAGTTAAATAAAAATAAAAAGGGGGCCATCATGTAGTAATAAATGGGTCCCAAGAAAAATCCCCCCACTGACGCTGTAGGTCCTAAAAGCGTTAAATTCCCATGGAGAATATGGAATACAACTAAAACATCCCTTCCTTCATCTCCTAAAAATGTAAGGTACTCATCAATTCTGTACAGTCTAAAAAATGCGGCTACCGCAAGAATAAGAACTAGTGGGATTCTTGAAGTATTAAAAAATTTTGTGATTTTTTTTACCATGAGGGAACCGGTTGAATCTTCCAAATATTCGCTTTGCTCATTCTTTCAGAAAAAGCTATGCTTTTTTCTTCCAAATGAACTTATTGTAAATTGTAAA